>NZ_JACCLP010000012.1:0-95781 GCF_050937395.1 Treponema sp. OMZ 805
CAGCAGGGCGAAGCACCGGCAAGCGCAGGTTATCTATGCAAATCCTGATATGTTTGACAGGATAAAACGGGCGTGGGCTGTATGGATGCTTGCAAACATTTCATACGGTTGCAAGCTTGACGGCGTATTCGGATATGACCGATCCGGTACGGCAAGCAAGAAACTTGCCAATAAACGGAAAGGTTTTACCGAAGAATACGCGATAAGGCTGCAAAATACTCAGATTGAGTGTTGCGACGCCTTGAGAATTATCAGAAGCCGCGATACGGAAGAAACATTTTTCTATATCGACCCGCCGTATGTCGGAGCTGACCAGGGGCATTATGACGGCTATAGCCAAGAAGATTTTGATGCCTTACTTGCTTTACTGGAAAGCATTAAAGGCAAATTTCTTTTAAGTTCCTATCGGAACGTTGCCTTAAAAGAGTGCGTTAAGCGGAACGGCTGGTATTCGCTTGAGATAGATATGGCTTGTTCTATGACCAATAGAGCACAATCACCCCGCCACAAAGTGGAGGTATTGACGGCCAATTATCCCATATCGGTAGACCTGAAAGGCTCACAAAAGCGGATCGTAAACAGCGATACCGACAGCCTTTAAAATCAAAAAAGCACCCTTAAAAATCCATTTTAGGGGTGCTTTTCCTGCCATTAAAAGCTGTTTTATAGGCGGTTTAATTCCTAATATTGATGTAAAATACGGCCGTTGTTTTTCCTATTCTATGTGCAAAATTTTTCCTAGTTTGCACGCGCGGTTACAGGTGCTTCTGACGTTTCTGTTGTGCCCCCCGCAAATAAGGCTCCTATTCCAGTCATAAAGACCATAAGAGCTATACCGATTTTCCGTTTCATACATTCCTCCTAATAAAACATCTAATCGAAAATATCAAACCGTGCTCGAGCACGGTTTTAATTATTCTACAATGCTTTCGACATATTGTCAAGGAAATGTATTGATAATTTATACATTTTGTCCCGAATTACCCTATCGTTTTCCATTCTGATCGTACCGTTTCATTGTCCTTCCTCCTCTCTTTTTCGGCAATTTTAGTACTGCACTTTTATTGTATCACTCCACTTCATGCGTCATCGCAAAAGAATGGAGTAATTTTATAAGCTCATTGTGAGAAAGGGGGCCTAAATATGATATAACAGCGGAGGATATCTCGAGCATTATGGATATAAATTATGTATCGGTTTTATGGGGAAAAAAGATAAAGAGAATAGTGAAATCAGCAGTATAAGAGAAACGCAGTAGATGCGTCGTCTATTTCAAAAGGAGGTTGCGTCTTTTAGGTATATCCTATAGTATGGAACACCGCTAAATTCACAATCGCCCTTTCGGCGACGCACCTATGCGTATCAAAGATGAGCAAAAAAGATGGATATAATCGATTTTATTTACAACATTGTTAAAGACCTCAATTTACCTACCACAATCCTGATATCCTTTGCGCTGATATTGATAAGCGGATTTTTGGTCACTCGATTCACAAAAAAGCTCCAACTGCCGAAGGTAAGCGGCTATATTCTTGCCGGAATATTGATTGGCCCAAGCGGATTGCATTTAATTCACCGGCATTTTATCGTCAACTTGGACGTTATTTCGATTATCGCACTCAGTTTTATCGCTTTTGATATGGGGCGCTACTTTAAACGGAGCGACGGCAGAAAGGAATTCCGGAATGTCGTATTTATCACGCTCTGCGAATCTCTGTTAGCGGGATGCTTGGTTACCGTCGTTATGATCTTTGTCTTTAAAATGAAGCTTTCATTCTCACTCTTACTCGGTGCGATTGCAACCGCGACCGCTCCCGCCAGCACTATTATGACGATAAAGGAATACAATGGAAAAGGCCCGTTTGTCGATCTGCTGTTGCATATCACTGCTTTTGACGATGTTGTTTGTCTTTTTGTGTTCAGTATCATGGTTGCCGTCGTCAATGCACAGGACAGTGCTGTGTTTAATATTATGAGCATTGTGAAGCCGATTGCTCTTAATGCCGCAATGCTGATGTTGGGATTCATGACCGCTCTGTGTATGGAGTTTCTCATTACGGAAAAACGGAGCTTTGACAATCGCCTGATTTTAGCTGTCGCGTTCCTTTTTTTAATTTCCGGCATCTGCTCATACTTCGAGGTAAGCCCGCTGCTTGCCTGTATGGTGTGCGGCGCAGTGTATTACAACCGGACAAATGATAAAACCCTGTTCGACCAAATGAATAATTTTTCTCCTCCGGTGATGAGCAGCTTTTTTATCATCTCCGGTATGAATATGGATCTCACCATTATTGTAACGGCGGGGATTATCGGAGTTGCGTATTTTTGTATCAGGATAATCGGAAAGTACATCGGTGCATACACATCGTGTAAAATGCTGTCACTCGATAAGAAGATAACGGACAATATGGGGTTTGCGCTGATGCCGCAAGCAGGTGTTGCCATCGGGCTTGCATTTATGGGAAAAGCAATGTTGCCGGAAAAAGACGGTCTCATCCTGTTTAACATCATTTTAGCATCTTCGGTGTTATATGAATTAATGGGGCCGGTAACGGCGAAGATAGCGCTGATACGCTCAGGCTCAATTGAACCTCAGACTTTCAAAAATCATTGAAATGATTTACGTTTTACATTATACTGCCTGACAATTACTATGAAAGTCGTTATTCTGTATGAAAAAACGGGAAAAAAAATATCCGAAACCGCCGCTCATATCATTGAATCGCATGAATGTGATGTTGTATATCGCCAAGTCGATACAATTTGGGATAATGGCAGCTATTCTCCCACCGTATTGCTGCATGATGCTTCACATATTTTATTTATTTTTGGTAAGCATACGTCCACGCTCAATCCTGCATTTATTTTCTTTTTAGGTCTTGGTATCGGAAAAAATTTACCTATCTTAACACTTGGACAAGAAAATGCCGTATCCTTGCCGGAAAGCTGCAAACAATTTATCATTCCTCTGGCGCTTGATCTATTTGAAGATTATTTTATTAAAGAACAACATAATTTCCTACTAGTAGAACGCAAGCGAATTGCCCGCGAACAGTTACTGGATAACGGCTTTCCCTGTTGTGAGTCGAATTTTACAGAAACAGTAGAAGAAGGCAAATACGAAATTGTCCGGCTCTTTTTAGAGGCAGGCTATAATGCTTCGCAGCGAGACACGCGCGGCACCCCGGTACTTTCACTCGCAATTAGAGACTCACATTATGAAATTGCCTCATTACTGCTTGAATATGGAGCAGAGATCAATCTCTGTTCCGAAGACCGTTCCTATTCGGCATTGATGGAAGCTGCTCAAATCGGTGATTTAAAAACCGCAAAATTGCTTCTCTCGAAAAATGCGGATACAAATATTCAGAGCAAGGACGGTCAGACAGCATTAATCTTTGCTGTCGGTAGAAAGGATATCCCTATGGTAAAGCTGCTCATAGAACATCATGCCGATTGGAATATCGCCGACCGGCTGGGCATGTCCGCACTCGGTTATGCAAAACTATTCAATAATAAAGAAATTTTAGAAGCCATGCAGCAGCCTTAGCTGCGTTCCGACACTATCATTATCAATAAACCTGTTTGGAAACTTCCGTTTCTGAACAGGTCTAATGTCCCTCAAGATTATCAGCCGTTCTATTCGGCTAAAAGTGCATTATAAGGTGAATGATTATGAAAGAAAAACTTGAAAGTTTATCGGTTCGTTGGAAAGAATTGGAACAAGAAATACAAGACCCTGCGTTGATTAAAAATCAAAACCGCTATAAGGAAGCGATGCGGGAACACGCCTATCTTTCAAAGCTGATGGAAGAATATACGCAGTATCTCCGGTTGGAGAACGACATCGGGCAAACCCGCGCAATGATGCAGGAAGAAACCGACCATGAGCTGAAAGAGATGGCGCGGGAAGAGCTGCATAACTTAGAAGCTCAGCTGGAGCAAAGCGAGAACAACCTGAAAGTGTTGCTCATTCCACCCGACCCGCTGGAAGAAAAAAACATCATTATGGAAATACGCGGCGGTACCGGCGGAGAAGAGGCGGCGCTCTTTGCAGCGGATCTGTTAAAAATGTACACGCACTATGCGGAACTGAAAAACTGGAAATACGAAATTCTTTCTTCCAACGAAACTGAACTAGGCGGATTTAAAGAAGTAACGCTGTCCATTTCGGGCAAGTATGTGTACGGAAGTCTCCGCTATGAATCGGGTGTGCACCGTGTACAGCGCGTACCGGAAACGGAAGGTTCGGGGCGTATCCACACAAGTGCGGTAACCGTTGCGGTTTTACCCGAAGCGGAGGAAACGGAAATCGTTATCAAGCAGGAAGACTTGCGCATCGATGTTATGCGCGCAGGAGGCCCCGGCGGTCAGTGCGTCAACACCACCGACTCCGCCGTGCGTATTACCCATATTCCGACCGGTCTTGTCGTTATCTGTCAGGATGAAAAGAGCCAGATTAAAAACAAGGCGAAGGCAATGCGCGTATTGCGGAGCCGCCTCTACGATATGGAAGAGGCGAAGAAGCAGTCCGAGCGGGCGGAAGACCGGAAAAATCAAGTCGGTTCGGGAGACCGTTCAGAACGCATCCGCACCTACAACTATCCGCAAAACCGCGTAACAGACCACCGGATTAACCTAACCCTCTACAAGCTCGATGCGATTATGCAAGGGGACCTCAACGAAATTGTCGAAGCACTCTGCATCGCCGCCCGCGAGCAAATGATGAAAGCTCAAGCATAACCGGATGTTTACCGTCGCCGATGCCCGCCGCTACGCTGTCGATTTGTTTATGCAGTCGGCAATACTGAAAACGCAGCCCCGCTCGTCTTTAACGCTCGATGCGGACGTCCTGCTGCAGCACTTCCTCAATAAGCCGCGGGCATGGCTTTTTGCCCATGATGACACCGATATTTCCCCGATACGGGAAGCCTTTTGCATAGCAGCGAAGCGGCGCTGTACCGGTTTACCCATTGCCTATATCACCAGCGAAAAAGACTTTTGGGGGCTTCCCTTTCACGTAAGTCCCGATGTGCTGATCCCCAAGCCCGACACCGAACTGCTGGTAGAGCGGAGCCTCGCTGTCATAAGAGAAAAAACGGCGGCTCTCCGGCAGAATCAAACCTTGTTCATACTCGACCCCTGCACCGGATCGGGCTGCGTGGCAATTTCCATCTTACATACGCTTGAGGAAGAAGGCATTCGGAATATCTGCTGCATTGCTGCCGATATTTCCCCCGCAGCCCTCGCCATAGCCCGCCTCAATGCACAGCGGCTCCTTCCAGCGGAAACTCAAAGGCGGCTTTACATCTTCGAAGGAGATATGCGCGCATTGCCGGAAACCATCATCCGCTTTCAGAAGCTACTGCGATTGGGAGCAAACCGCTGTTCCGAAACCGCCGGAGAAATCTTCTCCCCGCCCCTGCTCCCCAATATTCTCCGCTTCGACCTCATTGCTGCCAATCCGCCGTATGTCCCCTCCGCACTGACGCAAGAACTGCTCAAAGACGGCCGGAATGAACCGGCATTAGCCCTCAACGGCGGCTCCGACGGTCTTGATTTTATACGGATTTTGACAAATAATACCCGTACTGTCCTAAACCGCAACGGCGTCCTGTTAAGCGAGGTAGGAGAATACCATGCCCAAGCCGCCCGTCGGCTCTTTGAAACCGCAGGCTTTTCGGACATCCGTATCCATCAGGATTTAGCAGGCCAAGACAGACTAATCGAAGGCGTATCGGAGCAACCGGGGGTGTCTCAAAAGCCGGTTACTTTTTCGCTATCCCTGACGGGACATTCGGAACGAAGCTGCCGGAAACCGGATGCTCTGAATTAGTTTTTTCGCAGCAACGAAGGAGATACCCGCATATTTGCAAAAGGGGCTTGACATGATAGCAAGTGACGTCATAATCAACTCAGCAACTCAGCAACTCAGCAACTCAGCAACTCAGCAACTCAGCAACTCAGCAACTCAGCAACTCAGCACTAGATAGTTTTTCATCATTTTTTCAACGTAAAACTCATCATCTTTTTTTATCAACAAAAACGAAACGGCATCATCTTATCTGCTTTTTTCAGTTGATACACATCATTAACAGTACGTATTACCGCAAAAGCGGAGCAGCGATTTGGTTCGATTCCGGGTAATTTATTCAATTTGTAATGAGTAATGGATAATTGGTAATTGGTAATTGGTAATTGAATTACAAATTACACATTACCAATTACAAATTGATTACGCATTACAAATTACAAATATTGACTATTCAACAATGATAATTTTGGAGGAATATTGCAGATGAAAAATATAAAATTAATGAACGGAAAGCTTTTAAGCGGAATAGCAGCGGTACTGATGCTTGCGGCGTTAGTAGTTGGCTGTAAGCAAACTGTAGATACGCCGGTAGCGGTAACAGGGGTAACGCTGAATAAAACTGCGCTGACGCTTGAGGAAGGAACAACCGAGAAACTGACTGCAAAGGTGAACCCTGAAAACGCAGCGAACAAAAAACTAACGTGGAGTTCCGACAATAAGGAAGTTGCGGAAGTAAATCAAGACGGTACGGTAAGGGCAAAAAAAGTTGGAATAGCTAAAATTACCGTAACAACCGAAGACGGCGGTAAAACAGCTGACTGTACTGTAACGGTAACACCGCCAAAATATCAGATCACTTTTAGTGTGGAAGGCGGGCACGGCACGCTTACAGCAAAGGTGGGCGAGGGAGCAGGCGCAGTCGAGCTCAAGACGGGGGCTCAAGTAGAACAGGGTAAGACCGTAACCTTTACGGCAGTGCCCGAGGCGAACTACACGGTGGAAAAGTGGACGCTTGACGGTGTGCACGCTCCCGAAGCGGGAATCGGCACAACCTACACACTCACCGTAACAAAGCCCGCCATAGTCAAAGTGAGCTTTAAGCACATCAGCCACGAAGTCACTTTTGGCGTAGAGAACACGGAGGCGGGAGTTCAGGGCGGAACGCTCAAGGCAAAGGTCGAAGGCACGGAAGCCGACATAACGGTAAGCCCTGCAAGCGTTGAGCTGCATAAAACCCTCACCTTTACGGCAAAGCCCGACGCTCAGTTTGCCGTAGATGCGTGGCAGGTTTTGCCTGAAACTGCATTGCAATCAGGCGGCACTGCCGGAAGCCCGACGGCAACGGTGGAAGTGAGCGCTGCGGTAACGGTCAAAGTAAAGTTCAAATATGTGGGCAATACGCTCGAGCTTGAAAGCCAAGCCTTTACCAAAGGAAAGACGGAAAGTTTTACCTATAAGCTCGTCAAGGCGGGTTCGGGCAACTACACGGCAGAGCCGGAAGACCCTGCCGTCATAAGCGTGGCTCTTAACGACGCTACGGGCGAGGCGGCGGTGCAGTGCGTGGGCGTAGGAAGCACGCGCATAAAAGTGAAAGACAACTTGAGCGGAAAAGAAGCAGCTTCGGGCATCATCACCGTGCCGGAAGGGGCATTTCTTACCCTCAGCCCCGACAAAAAAGACATCAAAGTTAAGGCAAAAACTAAAGACGGGAATCCTATAAAAGTGACAGGCTGCACCGTAACAACGCTTGCAAACGACAGTGAAACCACACTGAATGCAACGGACACCGCCGTCATACTCGAAGGAAACATCATCGAGCTTGAGCTCTATGAAAATAAACTTACCGCCCTTAACGTGCAAGGGTGTGCCGCATTGCAAAGGCTAATCTGCGGCGACAATCAGCTTGTTTCTCTTAACCTGCAGGGCTTAACCGCTTTGCAAAGATTGGAATGCTACAGCAATAATCTCACAGAGTTTAACGTGCAAGGGTTAACCGCATTGCAAAGGCTGCTCTGCTTCGACAATCAACTTTCTTTACTTAACGTGCAAGACTTAAACGCTTTGCAAAAGTTGGAATGCAACAAGAATAAACTTACCGAGCTTAACGTGCAAGGGTTAACCGCATTGCAAGAGCTGAACTGTGAGAACAATGAGCTTACGTCCCTTAATGTAGAAGGATGTACCGCTTTGAAAGATTTGTACTGCGGCAGCAATCAGCTTACTGACATTGACGTACAAGGCTTGACTGCTTTGGAATTACTGAAGTGTGGCAACAATCGGCTTAGTGCCCTTGATGTACAAGGCTTGACCGCATTGCAATGGCTGAACTGCGAGAACAATGAGCTTACGTCCCTTAACGTGCAAGGCTTAACCGCTTTGATACGTCTGGAGTGCCATCGTAATCAGTTTACCGTCCTTAATGTGCAAGGATTAAGGGATTTGGAATGGCTGCGTTGCTACGGCAACAAGCTGAATGCCAAAGTGATGACAAAACTGTTGAACGATTTACCGGAGCTCCAATCGCTGCACAATCCTTCACTGTGTTTTCTTTACACCGAACAAACGGGCGTAACCGAGGGTAATCACAAGGACTTTACCGCTCCGCCTGAATTGAAAGCCGCTTTTGACAACGCAAAAGACAATAAACACTGGAATATGTATAAAATAAATGAGCATGGGCATGAGGACGAGCTTGAGTAAGGCACCGCCCCAGCAAGAGCTGGGGGCATAAGGGGAATTTGGGGAGGCTTCCCCAAGCCCCGCTTTTAGGGGCGGGAGGAAACTTTTTCGGATAAAAGTTTTTTTAGGGAACCTCTAAAAACCTCAGTTTTTTAGAGGTCTTCCTTAGATTTATTTTGCGAAACTTTGTTGGTAGTACCTCCCCCCTATGTCCCCCTTACAACACAGGAAGGATTGCGCACATTAGGGTAGAAGACAGCGCTCCATCCCCTGCACAACTGGATATCAGCGTTTTTTGTACGGACGGCATAGTCAGTGACTATTCCATTCTTCCATAGACGAGTTGCGGTACAAAACAATCGGCATGGTCAACAAAGTGCTGACGGTTATCTATACCGAACGCAAAACCGTGTAACCGACCACCGGATTAACCTAACCCTCTACAAGCTCGATGCGATTATGCAAGGAGACCTCAACGAAATCGTCGAAGCGCTCTGCATCGCCGCCCGCGAGCAAATGATGAAAGCCCAAGCATAACCGGATGTTTACCGTCGCCGATGCCCGCCGCTACGCCGTCGATTTGTTTATGCAGTCGGCAATACTGAAAACGCAGCCCTCGCCATAGCCCGCCTCAATGCACAGCGGCTCCTGTCGGCTGAAACACAAACCCGGTTGCACATCACCAAAGGAGATATGCACACATTGCCGGAAACCATCGCCCGTGTTAGTGAATCACGCTCTCCATCTTCCCTGCTCCCCAATAATCTCCGTTTCGACCTCATCGCTGCCAATCCGCCGTATGTACCCTCCGCACTGACGCAGGAACTACTCAAAGACGGGCGGAATGAACCGGCATTAGCCCTCGACGGCGGCTCCGACGGTCTTGATTTTATACGGATTTTGACAAATAATACCCGTACTGTCCTAAACCGCAACGGCGTCCTGTTAAGCGAGGTAGGAGAATACCATGCCCAAGCCGCCCGTCGGCTCTTTGAAACCGCAGGCTTTTCGGACATCCGTATCCATCAGGACTTAGCAGGCCAAGACAGACTAATCGAGGGCGTATCGGAGCAACCGAATCAGACAATATAATTCTCATAGCGCACAGTGTAAGAGATCTACTCATTCATGTTATTTCAGAATAAAACAGCTTGTCCCCATCTCTTTTTATGCTATAATAACAAAAGAAAGGCAGGAGAAATATACTGTGGAAAAAGAATTTGACGAACTAACCATAGCCGACGATTATATGTTCTATCGTGTAATGGAAGATCCTGAAATTTGCAAAACGCTTTTAAATCGTGTTTTACAGGGAAAAGTAGAAACCATAACCGAAATAGAATTACAAAAGACAATAGATGACGCAGGACGAGCTAAGGGGGTTCGGTTTGACGTATGGGCAAAAGATTGCAAGGGGCGCATTTACGACATAGAAATGTCGTTTTCCGATAGACATCCGTGTCTATCGGAAAACACGAGTTTTGCCGTTCGGCAAAACGTCGCTACTGCATGGAATCACCGCCATCCTTGGCGGTACTGTGATACATTTTCAGTAGCGGCACGGATGCCGCGCGTATTAAGCAGAAGCGATGTTTCGATTTATCGAAACTCGCCGTCAAAAGTGTACAAGGATGTACACTTTTGACGAAAGCAGCCATTGATGTTAGCATATTGGGGAAGAGCAAACCATACGAAAGTCTGCCCGATACGTTTATACTCTTTTTCTGCACGTTTGACTATCTTGAAAAAACACTGCCAGTTTATACCTTTAAGACGATATGCAGTGAAGATAATCGGATAGAACTGGGCGATGGGATAACAAAGATCATTATAAACAGTAAAGCGGCGGAGCACGAAAAGAATGAAAAGCTGAAAATATTTTTAGAGTACATGAACGGAAAAGTCAGCGATGACGAATTTATCCAAAGACTGGAGCGTCGAATCAAGGAAGTAAAGGCAAGTGAAGAATTGAGGAGGGAGTATATGTTAGTGAATACTATCGAGCGTGATGCGAGAAATGATGGATGGAAAGCAGGTATTGTGCAAGGTCTTGCCGAAGGTGAAGCACGTGGTTCCTATCAAAAAGCCCTCGAAACGGCACGGAACTTACACGCTATGGGCTTATCAAGTGAAAAAATCGCACAGGCGACCGGTTTAACCATACAGGAAGTGGAAGCACTATAAGAATGCTTTAGAACCAAGGCGGGTTTTTAGGGTAGAAGCCTAAGTCGCTCAGTAAGGGGAGTACTTCCCTGTACCCCCTTAGTACGAGATTTACGTTTGACGCAAATCTCGTTTCTGCATAAAACCACCGCCATCCGTAGCGGGTCTGAATAGATGGGGGCGTAGCCGGAATGAACCGGCATTAGCCCTCGACGGCGGCTCCGACGGTCTTGATTTTATACGGATTTTGACAAATAATACCCGTACTGTCCTAAACCGCAACGGAGTCCTTTCAAGCGAGGTAGGAGAATACCATGCCCAAGCCGCAAGCAAGCTCTTTGAAACCGCAGGCTTTTCAGATATCCGTATCCATCAGGATTTAGCAGGCCAAGACAGACTAATCGAAGGCGTACACGATGATACAAAAAGTTGAAAACCTAAGCAGTCTTGAACATTTTTTTGCGCAGTATCCCTGTTATGCGGAAGAGGAAAGTCCTGAAGACGCCGCACGGATTACCGCTGCGTGGAATCTTTTGCTTACAAACCGTATATCCGATACGGCAGCTGACGCCCCCATTCCGCACGACGCCGCCCATTCGCTGCGTATGGCGCACAGCCTTGCCGCGCTTGAAATGGATTCCGAAAGCATCATCTGCGCGCTGCTGTACAGCGAAGACGGCAGCTTTACGTTACCGGATGATCAACTGCGTGCTCAATTCGGAAATACGGCGGCGGATATTTTGAATGCGGCGGCAAAGTTCTCCGATGTGAAGTTGTATAATAAAAGCAAAGAACATACCGATACCGTGTGCAAAATGTTCTTCTCCCTCGTAAGCGACTTACGGGTTATGATTGTCCAACTCGCCGATCGACTCAATAAGATTCGGTATATTTCCGAATACCCTACGGAATGGCAGCGCAGTATCGCCCGAGAAATCAGTGAAATCTGGGCGCCGCTTGCCCAGCGGATGGGTATTTCCACCGTTCAAAATGAGCTTGAAGATTTAAGCCTCAAATATATCAACCGCGAAGCCTTCGATCAGATAAAAACCGTTGTCGCAGCAAAGAAAAAAGAACGGGAAGCCTTTTTGCAGAGCGCCGAAAAAACCATCTATCAAACGATGGAGAAAGCGGGAATCAAGGTTAAGGTGCAAAGCCGCGCCAAACATTTTTGGTCTATCTATCAAAAAATGAAAAAGCGGAACAAGGCGGCGGATGAATTGTACGACCTCCTCGCCGTGCGGATTTTATGCACCACAGTGAACGAGTGCTATACCATCCTCGGTCTGATGCATACGGTATGGAAGCCGCTTGAAGGCCGCTTCAAGGATTACATCGCGATGCCGAAAGCGAACGGCTATCAAAGTCTCCACACCACCGTTATCTGCAAGGGCGGGCAAACCTTAGAAATCCAAATCCGTACGCACGAAATGCACGAAATAGCGGAGCGTGGGGTTGCAAGCCACTGGGTGTATAAAAAACACAGCAAGAACAAAACAGCGAACGAGCAGGAATTATCTTTTGTGCAGCAGGTCAAGTCGCTCGCACAACAGCGCTTTAATAATGAAGAATTTCTCGCGGAACTCAAAAGCGATTTATTAAGCGATTCGATTTTTGTCTTTACTCCTAAGGGTGATATTATCGAGTTGCCCGCCGGTGCAACCGCCGTCGATTTTGCATACCGTATCCATTCGTCGATAGGGGAAAAACTCGTATCCGCGAAAGCAGACGGCGCCATCATCCCGCTTTCTCGCCCGCTTAAAAACACGCAGGTGGTGGAGGTTATCACGCACCCGAACGCGCACCCCACGCACAACCAGTACGAAAACGCCCATACGACGCGGGCTCGCCAAAAAATCCGCGCATGGCTCCAACTGCACGAAAACCTCCTCCACACTGAAAAAGAAGAAAAAGGACAGCGAACGGATATTGCCGAAGATGCTGCAAAAGAAGCGCCGCGGCCGCCCAAAGAAACACCGGAAGAAGCTGAAACGGCAAAACGGGAACTCGAAGCAGCGCAAAAGGATCCCAAGAAGAATCCAGCATTGCGGATACGCATCGGCGGCTCTACCAACTTTCCCGTACGTTTTGCAGGGTGCTGCAAGCCGACCTCCGATTCCGTCATCTGCGGCTATGTCGCCAACGGCAGAGGAGTTATCATCCATCGGAAAAACTGTACCAACCTCAAAAGAATCCCCGATTTGGAAGCCCGCCTCATCGATGTTGAGTGGGATATAAAAGAAAGCAAACAGAAAAATCCTGAAAAAGCGCAGAAAAAGATTAAGCCGCATAAGTAATCCGTTCGATATTAAAGATATGAAAAAGAACGGTATTGTTACGGTTATTGTGCTTATCGGATTCCTGTTTCCAGTGTTCGGGGCGGATTTAGAGCTTGACCAAAGCGATCTTGCAGTTATTCAAGACCCTAAGGGAGCCGGATATCACTTTTATATTCGAAAAAAGCCCGACATCGCTTCCATCCTGATGACGGAGACCACAAAGGATCCTCAAAACAGGCTCGATAACTTTGCATACCGTGATTTTCAATACAACAGCATTAATGGTGATGAAAAACGTATCCTGAACGGAAAAGAGCTGGATACCCGCGGAAAGCGGCTCTACAGCTTGATAGACTCCAGCCCGGAAAAAGACACGCCGCTCGGCAAGGCGTTTCACATCTGGGTACCGTACATTATCTGTTACGGCTATGAATGGGACAGACACGGCGAAGTGCAGGTATTGGACGGCACGTTTTTTAATATCCGCGCATTTGAAAAACCGTATGCTGATTATACCGGCTCTTTTAGCGATAATCCGTTTGTATTACGTGTAACGCAAAAATCGATTAAGGAAGTGCATGATCCGGCTTTTAGCGAACCGGCCGCCGCTTCTTTTTCGGAACTCGCCCGCTTGAGCGGCAATAAACTGATCTATTCGGAGAACGTTGACGGTATTATGCCATCAATTGAAGTAATCCTGACGCCGAAGAAACACAAGAAACTCGATGTAGTATTTGTTATCGACGCAACCGAAAGTATGAAGGATGATATAAAAAAAGTCAGAGAGCTGCTTGCGGCTTCGTTGAAAAAGGTACTTCCCAAGTATGATTCCTACCGGATAGGACTTGTCCTTTATAAAGACTACTATGATGATTTTTTGACTAAAACCGCAACCGATTTTACCTCGGATATCGATCGTTTTTCCGCTGCTCTTAGAAGTTTTAGCGTATTCGGCGGACGCGACATCCCCGAAGCGGTGTACGAAGGCATCGACGCGGGACTCGACCTTGAATGGCGTACTGATGCGGATACCGACCGCAAACTGATCCTCATCGGCGATGCGCCTCCCCATCCCCGCCCTCAAGGTTCAATTACCAAGGATGGAGTTATCGAAGCGGCAAAGGCAAAAGACGTAAAACTGTTTCCGATTATATTGCCGCATAATAAAACCTACTAGACCTTTTGAAATATACGGCATATCTGCGTTGTCGCATCGTCAAAACTATACATCCGTGTATAGTTTTGACTGTGAGTTTCGGCAAGAGCCGAAACATCGCTACTGATATAAACCAGCGGCATCCGTGCCGCTACTGAAAATCCTCAACGTATCAAACGGACACGGATGTCCGTGGTTCCACGCAGCAGCGATGTTTTTGTGGAACAAAAACTCGCCATCAATGCGTCCATGGAGGGACGGGGTACTAATCAGCAGTGAGTTTTGTGCACGCACAAAACTCGTCTTTTCCCGACATACACGGATGTATGTCGGGAAAAAGTGTACACGGAGGTACACTTCCGGACAGGCTATTTTCAAAAGGCTTACGGAAAGGCTGTTTTACTATGTTGCTACTCTGTTAAAAACGCCGCTTCGTATTCGCCGTTAGTAATAGTGCTGATAGGTAAACTCTCATAGCGGATATCGTATACGTCATTCATATCTGTAGAATAAGTAACATGATCATATTTTTCATATAAGAAACCGATCCGGTGATCCTGCTGCATCACCATTGTCGAATACCCGCTCTCTCCGGTAAATACTTGATATTTTTCCCACTTGGTACTGTCTGCCAATGCCGAAAGACTGATATTCTCTTCTATTACGCGCCAATAGATACCTACATTCATACGGATGTTCGGTTCGTCGCTCTTAGGGTGCGGTTTTGAGGATAAGGGAATAGACTGTAATGCAAGATATACCGGCGCTTTCGTATCGGCTTTACGGGCTTGTATAATACATATTTCACCATTCGTACCGCGTTCCGTTCCGAGCTGTGCTTTTTGTCCGCTTTCCCAACGTCCGCTTGCTGTTTCTTCATTTGTATAAGTGAAGATATTAAAAAGACGTCCGTTTTTTGTGCGACTTGAAAGCAATACTCTACCGTCGGGAAGCTCTTCAACCTTGGCTTCATCACCGTTCGGTATCGGCGACACTGTTGCATCACCGAGAACCTGCCATGTTTCGCCGAAATCGTCAGAGTACAATACGGCATTTCCGAAGAGAGCTTTTGATGTCTTTTTAACTAACAGTGCTGTATAAATACGATAATAACTACCCTTTTTTATCTTGCGAGACTGCATAATCTTCCCCGAACCGAAAAAAAGTGTTCCCCAATTGTCGTTTAAACCGTAAATAGAAGTTGTAATTTCCTCAGGCGATGTAAATGTTTTACCTCCGTCTAAGGAACGGAGCTTAACAACTTTAAGCCGTGTATTTGCATTTCCTGCCTTATAATGTCCGTAGCGGGTATCCCCGTGAGCGCAAATAATCAGTACATTATCCGACTCTCTATCCGCCACGATAGCGGCATCTCCATAACCGTATTGCACGGGATTATCCGGTGCATTTGTAATTTTTGTACTGCTGCTATCCCATGTCAAGCCGTTATCGGTAGAGCGTTTAATTATTACATCCACGCGATGGATATGGGAGGCTTGACCCCATTCCCCATTAGGCCCGAACTTACCGATATCGGCAGTATGATTGTATCGTAAATCCGTAACGGCAATCAGCGTCCCATCTTTTGTCTGTGCCAATGCCGGAATTCGAAAATAGTTTGTCGATCCTTCAGTGTTCTTACTTTCCCATAAATCCTGTTTTGAAAGAGTTTTAGGAGTCCATTTTGCATAAAGCGTTATATCTGCCGTAACGGTATCGGAGGCCGTATTCCATTGAGCATTGCAATTTTTATCTTTATACCAGCCGGAAAAATTCCATGTCCGGTGCGTAGGATTCGGTATATCAGTTGCAGGGATAGTATGATTTTTAATAACAGTTATCGGAGTGAGGGGTGATGTAAGATTGCGCGTATTAAACGTTACCGTATACAACGGTTCAATTGGAGTAAGCGGCGAAGCATTACGCCATTTTGCGTAGAGCGTAATATCTTTGGTAACCGTATCGGTGGCATGGTTCCACGGCTGTGTACCGGCAGCATCTTTAAACCAGCCGCCAAAGCTTTTATTTAAAGGGATGGCCGTAGGTGCCGGTGTCTGCGCTGCGGTCAGTTTACTTCCTTCCGCAACCGTAAGCGCTGTCGGCGCCATACCAATACCCTGCGTGTTAAAGGTTACCGTGTATAGCGGCGTCGAAGGTTCAATCGGTGTAAGCGGCAAAGCATTACGCCACTTTGCATAGAGCGTAATATCTTTGGTAACCGTATCGGTGGCATGGTTCCACGGCTGCGTACAAGAAGTGTCTTTAAACCAGCCGCCAAAGCTTTTATTTGAAGGGATGGCCGTAGGTGCCGGTGTCTGCGTTGCGGTCAGTTTACTTCCTTCCGCAACCGTAAGCATCGCCGGAGCAGTACCGATACCCTGCGTATTAAACGTTACCGTATACGTCCTCAGAGAAGGATTGCGACAGCCGGCAATTATAAACACACCGGCAAGAATCAAAACAAGGGGAAAAACTCTTTTCACACGCGGCTCCTTTAAAATCGCTTTTTCTAACACTATCAATATGATTAAAAGTAAAATGCAGCCTACATACAAGGAATAAGATTATAAGAAGTTACAGAATTACATTATCTTGCATAGAATGAAAAATATGCGTACACTCCCTTAATATGGAGAGCTTACAAACCGAAGCGTTGCAGCGGGTTGCTGCGTTTAAAAAACAAATGGCCGTATCCGTGATCGGGCAGGAACGGCTGATCGACGATATTCTTGTTGCCTATATTGCAGGCGGACATGTGTTGCTGGAGGGTGCCCCCGGCCTTGCCAAAACCTTAACGGTACGGACTTTCGCGGAGCTTTCTCAATTAAGTTTTAAACGCATCCAGTTCACACCCGACTTGCTGCCTGCCGATCTCACCGGAACGCTCATCTTTGATTCTACCGCACATCGCTTTGCGGTACGAAAGGGGCCGCTTTTTGCGCACGTAGTGCTGGCTGATGAAATAAACCGTGCTCCTGCAAAGGTTCAATCCGCATTGCTCGAAGCGATGGCGGAAGGTCAGGTTACCATCGGCGAAACGAGCTATCCCCTCCCCGAACCGTTCTTTGTGCTTGCAACCCAGAATCCTATTGAACAGGAAGGCACCTACCCCCTTCCCGAAGCGGAGCTCGACCGCTTCCTGTTTAAACTTTTTGTCCCCTACCCTAAACCGGCGGATGAACTCGTCATCATGCTGAAAAGCGAGAACATCACCGCTTCGGTAAAAAAAATGCAAGCGCCCGAAACCGAATCGATTCTTTCCGTCGATATGCTCCATACCATCCGTAGAGGCGCCGAAGCAGTCCGCTGCACCGAAGGTTTACAGGAATACATTATCGCGTTGGTTACGGCAACCCGTCCCATTATCGAAAAACGGGAAGAGCTGCCCCGCGGCAGTTATCTTAGCTATATCACCGTCGGAGCCTCTCCCCGTGCGAGCATCGCCCTTTATCGGTGCTCAAAGATACGGGCATTTTTAAACGGACGCGACTACGTTCTTCCCGAAGACGTAAAGGCTCTCGCCTACCCTATTCTGCGCCACCGCTTAAAACTTTCGTACGAGGCAAGCGCGGAAAATATCAGTGCAGATGAAATTATCGCCGAGCTGCTCGAGCTTATTCCGCAGCCGTAACATATTTGGAGGAACTATGAATAAAGAACTTGACGCCGTAGCGCTTTCAATACGGAGCCTTTCAATCGATGCAATCGAAAAAGCCAATTCCGGCCATCCCGGGCTTCCGCTCGGAGCCGCCGAACTCGCAGCGATGCTGTACGCAAAAATTTTACGGCATAATCCGAAAAATCCCCAATGGGTAGACCGCGACCGGTTCATCTTGTCGGCGGGGCACGGGTCTATGCTCCTGTATGCCGCGCTGCATCTTGCCGGTTACGATCTTTCGCTTGACGACATCCGCTCTTTCAGACAAGTCGGTTCCCGCTGCGCAGGGCATCCCGAATACGGGCTCACCCCCGGCGTCGAAGCCACCACCGGGCCGCTCGGTCAGGGCATTTCTACCGCAGTCGGGATGGCGATTGCCGAAGCGATGCTGGCAGCGCGGTTTAACACCGAAGAGTACCGCATTGTCGATCACTACACCTACGCGCTGGTGGGAGAAGGCTGTTTAATGGAAGGCGTTTCTTCGGAAGCATCGAGCCTTGCCGGTACGTTGAAACTCGGTAAGCTCATTGTATACTATGATAAAAACAATATTACGATAGACGGCTCCACCGATATCGCCTTTACCGAAGATGTTACAAAGCGGTACGAGGCTTACGGTTGGCAGGTGCTGCACGGTTCGATGTATTCTTACAGCGATATAGAAAAGCTCACTGCGGAGGCAAAAAAAGATCCCCGCCCCTCGCTCATCATACTCGATTCGGTAATCGGAAAGGGAGCGCCCGCTGTTGAGGGAACCGCTGCCGCACACGGAGCGCCGCTCGGTCAAGAGAAGCTGGCACAGGCAAAGAAGACGTTGGGGCTTGATCCTGCAGAACAGTTCTTTGTCGCCCCCGAAGCCTACCGTTATTTTGAAGAGCGGCAAAAGGAATTCGCTCAAGCGGAAGCGGACTGGAATAGCCGCTTTGCCGCATGGAGCGCCGCCTATCCCGACCTGCGCAAAGAATGGGATCGAAGCTTTGTACAAGGCGGTATCGACCAAGCCGTACTGGACGGCGTTGCCGATCCGGTCTTTAAAAAAGATGAGATGATTGCGACGCGGGCAGCTTCCAAAACCGCACTGAACGCTTTTGCAAAGGCATTTCCAAATCTCGTCGGCGGTTCGGCGGACTTGCAGGGACCGAATGCAGTCGCCTTACAGGATGCCCAATCGTTTACCGCCGCAACACCGCAAGGACGGTACATCCACTTCGGTATCAGAGAATTCGCGATGGCAACGATTACCAACGGTATTCAGCTACACGGCGGCTTCCGCGCCTTCTGCGCAACCTTTGCCGTGTTCTCCGACTATCTGCGTCCGGCGCTCCGGCTTGCGGCGCTGATGCGCATCCCTTCTATTTTTGTATTAACCCACGATTCCATCTTTGTCGGCGAAGACGGCCCGACCCATCAGCCGGTGGAAACACTCGCAAGCCTCCGCGCCATTCCTAATCTACTGGTACTCCGCCCTGCCGATGCGGAAGAAACCGCCGTCGCATGGAGAATTGCGCTTGAGCAGAAAGATCGTCCAGTCTGTTTAATACTGAGCCGCCAGAATCTGCCCATACTGGAAAAAGCCGAACCTCAGTGGAAAGCTCTGATGAAAGCTGTCGGCAGCTATATCGTAAAAGGCACCGACGGCGATCCTGAGATAACCGTGCTTGCAACCGGTTCCGAGGTAAGCCTTGCCTGCGAAGCCGCTCAGCTTGCCGCCCCGAAAAAAGTACGAGTTATTTCCGTTCCGTCGAAAGAGCTGCTGGAAGCTCAAACATCTTCCTGTAAAGCACAGCTAGTCGGGAACAACGGCCGTGTAATGGTTGCGGAAGCCGGAGTTAAACAAGGCTGGGAAGGCTGGGTACAGTCGCCGGAGCAAGATATTTTCTCGATAGAACGTTTCGGCGAATCGGGACCCGCAAAAAAAGTTGCGGAGCATCTCGGATTTACCGCCCAAGCGCTTGCCGCTCGTATCAAAGAATAGTGAAAATCAAGTAGGAGAAAATCTATGAAAACAATTTTGAAAACAGGTATTTTGCTTGCAGCAGCGGTAATAATTGCCGCTTGTACGACAGCGCCGGCTTCATCGCGAAAAACAGAAACCGTAACCATCACCGTTCCCGAAGGCTCAACACTATCGATTAGAATAAGAACACAAGACGGCTCGGCGGTAAGAGTACAGGGCGCCGATAAAACAGTGATTCCGGGAACGGATGAGGTTCGCGAACTCAACGAGGACAAACCGATGCAGCTACTGAAAGCTACGGGAACGACGGTCGTATTCACCGGAGACATCCGCGAACTGGATATTAAAGATAACGGCACTGTAGAAAACATCGATGTTTCCCGCTGTCCGAATATCGAAGTACTGTACTGTGCAGGCAATAAAATAGCACAGCTGCAATTATCCGCAAATAAAAACTTAAAACGACTGCAATGTTATAATAACCGTTTAAGCGGATTGGATGTTTCACAACAGACACAGCTCGAGCTTTTATGGTGCGGCATCAATCGGTTGTCGGCATTGGACGTATCAGGTTGTAAAAAACTCACACAGCTGCGGTGCTATATGAACGCAATCGAAACGGAAGCAATGGACGCTTTGCTGAAAAGCCTTCCCGCAGCAATCGGAAACAGCACCGTCGTTCGTGAAGCACGCATTTTAGCGGTGGGAGATAAAATCAAGAACGGCAAACCATCTGCCGCCGCATTACAGCAAGCGAAGTCAAATGGTTGGGTTATTCTCGATAGTGGAAATGCCCCGATAGAACCGTAAGCGCAAGAAAGACTCGGCTGGAATGGATAAGCCGCTCAATACCGCTATCCCATCTTGACGAGCGAACACATACCAAGGCTGCTCACCCTATGCAGTCTTGGTAAATTTAAAAGGAGAGAGAGAATGAAACATATAAAAAAATTTACAGCGCTTTTAGTCTTGAGTACATGCTTTGCCCCCGTTTTTTCCCAAACCATTCAAAACGGAATACTTGATCTCCGCAATAAAAACTTCAATGACACTCAAAGTATCGTGATAAGCGGAAAGATGGGATTCTATAATCGCCAGTTACTTTCTTCACCGGAAGATGTGCGTAACCCTACGGTATTTATCGAATGTCCTAAAGAATGGAGTTCAACCGTTTTATCCGACGGGACAAAGATGTCTGCGTTTGGATACGGTACTTATACTCTACAAATTTTATTACCGGAACGGCATCCTGAATTAGCAATACAGTTTTCTTCTCCGGTTTCCGCATGGAGTCTCTATGTAAATGAAGGATTGCAAGCCCATTCAGGAAAAGTAGGAGCTTCACAGGAAACGTCTGTCCGCGGCGAAGGAAACATTCTCTATTATATTCCGAAAGACATAACCGAAGTATGCCTTGCCATTCAAGTTTCAAACTTTTTCCATTCACGCGGAGGTATTTACCAAACCATTAAGTTTTCGACAAAGACAAAAGCCGACAGTGCCAATTTTGCATTCCTTTTTATTGAGATTTTTGTTTTTGGGTTTGGTGTCGCAATTATTCTGTATCACCTTGCGCTTTATCTATTTCAACCTGATAATAAAAGTATCCTATGGTTCGTGTTTTTCAGTATTCTCGTCGTTCTCCGCAACATGGTAAAGGGACCTGTCTTTAGAATCCTTTTTCCTTCTTTATCGTGGAACATCGATACTAAAATCGACTATCTTACCTTTGCATTACTCAGCTTTTCCGTAGTCGGTTATTTTGCCGCGCTCTATCCTAAAGACACCCATAAAATTATCAACCGTATTATTATGATTGAAGCATTGGCATACACAGCTTTTATTTGTGTAACGCCGTCTTATATCTACGGAAAGCTCATACAAGTTCATCAATTAGTGATTGTTATGATTATCGTTTATGTCATTTATTTGATCATCAAACTGCTCATACGTAAACGGGAAGGTGCAATATTTATTGTTATCGGTATTATCATTTTGACTATTTTTACATTAAACGATTTGTTTTACAGTATGATGCTTGTACCAACAGGGAATTTACTACCGTTCGGTTTTTCCGCATTTTTATTAGCGCAGGCATTCGGGTTTGCATGGAAAACACATATCTATAATCGTCAAAGCGAGGAGATAAAAATCCAACTGTCAGATTCCGACAAACAGAAAACGCTTTTATTTAATGAAATTCGACATACCAGCGACAAACTACAACAACAAGAAACGGTTCTGTCACAAAACATGGACGGAGCAGAACAGTCGATGCAGGCATTATCACTTCAAGTACAAACGTTAAAATCTGAAATGTCCGAACAAAGTAATCAGCTCCGCAGTACGCAAAATGCAACCGACAGCTTTAATGCTTTTTTGAATACTATGCGCCAAGGAATTGAACGGCAATCCGATGCGGCAGAAGAAACGGTAATGCAGATTAAACAGTTGAACGATGCTACTAACGGACTAACGGAAAAGTTCAACGAAATAAATCATAACTTTTCTTACATCCGTGAAGCAAGCGATGCCGGTAAACATCATTTAATAACGGTTACGGATATTATCAATGCAATTTATGAAAGCTCGGAAAGCCTGCTGGAAACAAACCAAATTATTACCGCTATCGCAGAGCAAACAAATTTATTGGCAATGAATGCGGCGATAGAATCTGCCCATGCCGGTGAAGCGGGAAAAGGATTTGCGGTCGTTGCCGATGAGATACGGAAACTTGCGGAAAACTCCGCGTATGAAGCCGATAATACCGGTAAGATTTTAAAGCACATCAATAAAAGCATTAAAGACTCTGCGGAAGCTTCGGAAGTATTGCGAAAAAGCTTTGACAATATCAATACGCAGGTCAATAACTTCCAGACGATACTAGGAGATATTTCATCCTTCTTAAAAGACGTCGATATACAGGCAGAAAAAATGAACAGCGCTATGCAATCGCTGGCTGATCAATCCGTTGATGTTCAAGAGGAACAAACCGAAGTTTCCGAACTCAGAAATAAAATCAATGAAAGCTTTACCAGCTTATTGCAAGCAACCGAAAAAGTACATACGGAAATCGAGGCTATGTTCACAAATATTAAAAGCTTAAATGATGCAGTTGAGACAACACGCGGAGTAGAAGCCGAAACGAGCGAATCGATCGGTACGCTCAATGCACTGATTACGCACACCGATCATCTGCAAAACATCCAAATGAATGAATAGCTGAAACGAATAAAGGCATCTCTTAAAACTATATCTGAGTTTCTAGAGATGCCCATGTTCTACCACGTAAACGTCCCTTAAAATTGAACAACTGAACAAAGTGTCAATTTTGGAAGTTGTTCAATTAGTGCGCGATAGCGCACATATAATCTACGATGTTTGCCGAATGGCAAACTCGCAGTGTTTTTCAGCCGCGCCATTTTAGCGGCTGAAAATAAACGTCCCTTTTACCCATATAGCGCTTATCTTGTGTAAGGCTGCAAAGTCTCCCTTACCGTCATAGCCTTTGGTGTACAGATCACCGCCGAGTGCAACATTGATATTATCGGTGAGGGCATAGCTAACCGAATAGGTGCTGGATGTACTGCCGTAGTTTATATCGATAACGCCGCTTGCCGAAAGTTTGAGCGTGTCGCGTAAGAATGTTTTACTCACACTGAGGCTGACAAAGCCCTTGTGCATCGGCCGCTCTATATCGTCTTTATGATTGAGGATGAGATCTTCAAAATACTGGGCGCTCAGCGTCCACGAACTCTTGATCCAGTCAATACCGGCAAGCATCAGCAGCTGGTGTTTTTTGACCGGAGCATTAAATTTAATTGGTACATCGACCTTTGAATCTGGATTAAGCAGTTCTACAATCGGCAAAGGTGATAGCATTTCTTTTGGTTCAAAGTATCGTCCGCCTACCCACGCGGTTTCTAGCCGGATTGTTACATCGCCTGCAGGAATCGCCGCATCGATACCAGCCATTCCGATACGATAATACTCCTCATTTAAATTGGTATAGAGCGCTTTCGGAACGTATGGATTCGAACTGGTATTATGTGGACTATCAGGATTACGAAGTTCTTTTTTAACATACCCGCTTTTTGCATAGCGCGGATTTTTATCCCAGCCGTAGAAACCGGAAACGGAAAAATCGATACCGGGTAAAAAGAAAGAAAAACGGGCGGCCGCTTCCGTGTCGGTAAACATCTTTGGTTTTGCACTTTGGGTTTTTGTATACCGAATTGGAACGGAACCGAACGGCGTCTTGTAACTATCCGGTGTGTCGATATAGTAGAGGCCGTTCTTTGCACCGTCTTCAAAGCCGAAGCGCGGCAGTTTATTCGGGGTAAAAAACGGTACGGCAACCGCTTCAAACGT
Organism: Treponema sp. OMZ 805; assembly: GCF_050937395.1. NCBI lineage: Bacteria > Pseudomonadati > Spirochaetota > Spirochaetia > Treponematales > Treponemataceae > Treponema > Treponema sp. OMZ 805. Next base: position 24,079 of record NZ_JACCLP010000012.1, read on the forward strand.
AAACAGATCGTGAAAAAAACGCAGGCGAACACTATCAGACGGAAACCGCGCAGCATCGCCGCTAAAGGAGATAAACTCCGAGCTGTCCCGCGCACTTAACACATCGGTGAGTTTAAACCCATCCGCCTGTCCCCATGCAATAACCTGCCGTCCGACACTGATATCCCATATCTCACCCGAATAGCGGTAATACGCTTCGTTCAACCGGAAGCCGGTGCGTGCGGGGTTGCGGTAATTGTATTCAGCTGCGGCGGACATAACTGCATAAGAAGAACCGGCAGAGACCTCACCGTTTATCCGGGCAATCGAACGGGACGCTCCGTATTCGAGATTTTTTTTAACATCGTTCCAGCGAACTCCGTGCAGCGTTTCAATTTTGCCGCTTACCGTAAATACCGGTTTTGCACTGTCATCTTCCGAATCGATAGAAAATTCGTCATCTGTTAAATCGTCAACTATGTCATCGGCTGCTTGAGATTCAACCGCATTGCCGGATGAAACTTCCGCTGCGTGAGCTGTTCCTTCCATACCGTCTCTGCCCCGTATATCCGCTGCTTCCTGCGCAGTGCAAGGCAGCAATAGTACCACAAAAAACAGCGTACAAAACGCAATAACCGCTCCGTGTTTTTTTGGTATCGTTTTCATGTTGTCATACCTCTCCTTATCGACATTCTTCAACCTTATCGGCTACCGGTTTACCGTATTCCCGTTTCATAGCTGCTGCAGAAACAACCCACTGTTTACCGTATTTACAAGCATCGATTCCGTTAACAAGCTTACCGTAAGAAATCGCTTTTCTCAATGTACTTTCATGTAAGCCCCAGAGCTCAGTTGCATCGCTCAGCGCGATTAAACCGTCGAACGGAGTTGTTACCGTTTTTCCATTCTCATACAGTTCATCGCACGATAAATCAAGTTCATCATTCCAGACAATACCGTAGCCGCCCGTATCAACTTCCACCTCGGCAAAGAGAGCCGGTTCATTTTTGAGTACCTGAAATACCGTCCATTTATTAAAAAGCGGCTTCACGTCATATATCTTTGATATGCCTTCCGAAAATTGCACCTGTAAGCGATAATCCGACAGAGGATGCACCGCTTTTATTTTATGAAACATACAATTTACCCTCTTTATTCAAGTGGGGAAAGCGGCTTAAATTCCTGTGTTTCCCACATACGTAAAAGATCTTTTCGATGAATGCCGACCCATTCCCGTACCATCGATAATGCTTTCGGAGGTAAATGCCCTTCTAATATTTCTCCGTTTTGTATATCGATAGCAGCCATATCGTCCCCATATAATGCATGAATATGCGGCGGATTATGTTCTGATTGCTGAAAGTACATTCGGATAATAATTCCATAAAACCTTGATAATACAGGCATATCTAATACCTCCTACTTTTAGTATTTACACTATATTCACGGTATCGTGATATTGTCAATGGGTTTATCAATCCTATCAATTTACCGGTTGCCCGTATTCCCGCTTCTCAGTGTACTTTCATGTAAGCTTTAGAAAGAAAACAGAAATTGTATTAGCATTACAATGCCTGTTTGAACCAGAGAAAAAAGCGGCACTATTATAAACGGCCACAACAAAAAATGCTCCGGTATTCCTATAACCTTCATCCAATTTTTTGTTTGATATATTGGGTTATCTTCTGTTCCCGGAATGACAATCAGCTTAGTCCACTTTTGGAATAAAAGACAATCCAACAAGAAAAAATCGCCGAAATTCACAATAATCCAATGAATATATGCAGTCCAAAACAATGCCTTAAACGTATGAATTCCGACATGCAATGCGCTTATTACTCCATAAAGCCAGCATGCTCCCATTACTATCACCGTAAATATTTTATTTACCCGTTTTTCTTTCTTATTCATTGGCTCAGGAGCAGCTTTTTGAATCCCCTTAGGATATGAATCCATCAAATATCTCGGGTTTGCTATTACAAGAGCCGCCGCCGAACCGTTAAATATGGCAGCCATCGCTATGCCATCCAATACTGCCCTGATTATATCCATTGCCCTCCCCTTTTTGCTCCCTCTCCGTCAGCCTTTTGAAATAGCCTGTTGAAAAGTGTACTTCCGTGTACACTTTTTCCCGACATACTTCCGTGTATGTCGGGAAAAGACGAGTTTTATACAAAACTCGCTTCTGATTAATATCCCGCCCGTCCTTGGGCGTTCTGACGACGAGTTTGCACTGCAAACTCGCTACTGCCTCACACCACGGACATCCGTGTCCGTTCTGAAACTACAAGGCGCGAGCACAAATTAACCGCAGGCACGGTAAAAAATGTACATCCCTGTACATTTTTTACCTACGTGCTTGTAAGGCAAACACGCTACTGATTAGAAGCACCGCCATCCTCGCTCAAAAATGTACATCCTGTACATTTTTGAGCTGCAAGTTTGCGGAGCACACTTGTTACTGCATGGAACCATCGGCATCTATGCTGCTTCTGATACGTTGAGGATTTTCAGTAGCAACGTTTTGCTTTTGGCAAAACTTGCAAGTTTAAGCGGCAAGACCGCTTAAACGTTGGCACGGATGCCATTGTTCGGGAATGTACATCCTTATACATTCCCGAACGGCGAGTTTGCTTTTGCAAACATCGCTTTTGCATAGAACCACTGACATCCTGTCAGAGAAGCGATGTTTCGGCGATGCCGAAACTCGCTGCAAAAAGCGTACAAGAATGTACGCTTTTTGCAATGCGACAACGCAGATGTCCCGTATATTTCAAAAGAATCCTTTTTCGCCCTCTCTCCGCTAGCCTTTTGAAATAGACTGTTAAGCAGTTGTACATCCGTGTACAACTGCTTAACGACGAGATTTGTGCATAACACAAATCTCGCTCCTGTATAAAACCACTACCATCCTTGGCAGTTCTGAAGATGCTAGGAGCGTACAAAAAACACCCGCAGGCGTACTTTTTGTACGTCGAGGACTGTTTTTTGTTAAGCGACAACGCAGATGCCCCGCATATTTCAAAAGGATTACCTGATTTTGCCTTCTTCTAATGAATTCACTCTAAAATATGAATCGGGGATATTTTTGTTGAACTCGTGCTTGAGCGTCTCGATAACGGTTGTGTGTTTTTTTTGCAGGTTGTTCATTTCCATTTTGCCCGCAGTCCAAAAACCGTCTTTTTTCTCGATGCCGCTTACCGTAAGCACTTTCAACAGCGAACCTTGCTCATCGTAAAATTCCGCCTTTACCTGCACCAGCGATTCCTTATCAATCCACGAAACGTATTTTGAGTACATCGATTTTTTCACCGGAACCGATTCAACCTTCCAGCAGTTTTTCCCGTCTACGGTTTCTTCTGCAAGCAATGTGTACGTGTAGTCATCGATCTTGTGCCCGCTTATGTCATCATAGGTAAAATCGGTACCCATAAAATAGTCCTGACTTGAAGAACCGGAAATGCGCTTTGACTTTTTAAGCGCAGGCATATAGAGCCAGCGGTCATCGTTTTTCGAAGCATCATCATACGAGAAAGAAAGATAGCCGACGCCCTTTACATCGGCAGGCAGCATAAACACCATCACCGTTTTTTTCTCACTGCCGTAATCCTTTGAATATGCTATAACTTGGCGCACCCGCTTTTTACCGCTGGAATTGATCAGCGTCATCCGCATCGTAAATGAATCTGTTGTCGCCTTTTCGCGCTTATCAACCTTTTGCATAATCTCTTTACCCGTCAGCTGTTGTGCAAAAGCAAGACTCACCGCCACTGCTGCAAACATAGTCAGCGCGATTACGTGTTTTATAATTTTCATACATCCTCCTCTTTTAATTGGTAATTTGTAATGCGTAATTGGTAATTACTGCTGCACGTAAATCGCTTTAATTACCAATTATCAATTACGCACTACCCATTAGTTTCCTCTTTCCCAAATGGTTTACTTATGTAAATCAATACCGGCGTCATAAAATAGTCTGCGGCAAGCGCAGATAAAAGCCCGACAGCGGCTAATACGCCGAGACGCAAAATCGCATCAATCTTACACGTAAGATACACTAAAAATGTTGCGGACAAAATAATCGTTGTCATCGCAAGTGTCTTTCCGATGGAATAAAACGTCTCGAAAATAGCGCGGTTATATGATTTTTCTTTTTCAAAAAGATACTTTGCGTGGTTGGTAAAGTGAATAGTGTCATCAACGGCAATACCGAGGATCATCGGCATAATCGCCATCGTCATAAGGTCGAGCGAAATACCGAGATAGCCCATAATCGCACCGATGACAAGAACGGGGAAGATATTCGGGATAAGCCCGATGAGTCCCATTTTCACACTGCCGAATACGAGCATCATCAAAATTGCAATCGCACCGAGCGAAGTTAAAAATGAGTACAGCTCGCCGAATACGATTTTGTTGTTCAATTCCGCAAATTGCACGGCTGCTCCGATTAAATGACAGTCCGCCTGCGGAAATAGTTCCGCACATGTTTGCTCGATAGTTTTCAGATTTGCCGCAAGCTCGTTCGCATCATACGAGGCAACATCAATCGACATACGAAGCGTACGGAACTCTTCGTCAACCCAACGCGATGTTTGCCCGCCTGAAATTTCGTACAAGAACAAGAGCTGCGCAAGCAAGTCTTCGTCATCGGGGATTGTGTAAAACGCAGGATCGTCGGAGTGCATCGTTTGATTCATCTCTTTGACAATATCCAAAATCGAGAATATCTTCGGCACACCGTTATTCATTTTTGTTAATCTGAACGTCCCGATGAGTGTGCTCAGTTTATCGAGTTTTTTAAGCACATCGGGATTTTTGACTGCATCATCTTCATCAAAGGTGAGCATAATATTGTAACTAAAATAGGAACCAAGCTGCGACTGCGTAATTTGATAGATGCGCCTGATATACGGAATGCGCAAACCCATAAATTTAAAGTTATCCATGTTGACATCGATTTTGAACAACGCCGGAATACAAGCCGCAGTGATGAGCGTAAATGCAACGATGATCGCTTTGCGTCTTTTGATAACGGAATGTCCGAAGCGTTCAAACCATTTATCCAATTTTTGCGCGCGTGCAGCTCTTTTTGTATGAGCGAGTGCCGAATCTTTACCGGCTTCAATATCTTTACCGAAGCTCATCAAAATCGGGATTAACACGCTTACATAGATATACACAGCGAATACCATCGCGGCGCTTGCAGCTCCCATCCAGCGCATGGGGCGAAGGTCGGTTGTCAAAAACGAAAGTACCGAAACAACGGTAGTAACAACCGTAAAAAAGAGCGGCCAGCCGGTATTTTCAATCGAATCGATAACGGCTTCTTTGCGTTTACCGATTGCATAGAAACCGGTTTTAAACGAATTGACTAAGTGAATTGAGTAACCGACCGAAAGCGCCATCGCAAGCACAATCGGAACCGACATCATCTCCGACTTTCCCGAAATATGCAAAAATCCCATAAAGCCGAGTACCGTAGTAATACCGAAGAAGGTTGCGAACAGCGGTACAATCGTTCCGCGCAGCGAGCGGGTAAATATGATGAGCAAGATAATCATACAGAGAAAACTCAAGCCCACGCTTTTTGTGGTCTCGCGCCCCATCACTACTTTTTCTTCCGTTTCGGTATAGGGAAGCCCCGCAGGTTTTATTGTGTACGCAGCGCTGTGATATTTAGGGTCGGTTACAATATCGATTGCAGCATCTCCGATAACGTACATCGGCGCCTTGGTCGAAGTTTTACTCCACACTTCTTCAGGCGGCGTTGCTTTAAGCGACAGCACCAACCACGTTTCCGTTGCATCCTGCGTTACAAGCTTATTGACAATCGACTTGCGCGACAGGATAAAGTCTTTGGCTTTTTTTAATGCTTCGGGATTGTCGGGAATGCCGTCTCGAAACGGATTGGTGATTTCTATGCCCTCATCCGTACCGACGGTAATATCCGTATCGGTAATCGAGGTAATGGAATCCGAATATGGTACCTTTTCCAAAAGTTCGGCGCCGATATCTTTAATCGCTTGCAGCACCTCCGGCTTAAATACATCGTCTGATTCAAAGAGCAGCACGATCGAATCGTTACTGCCGAACAATTCCTTAAACCGCGCATCATTCTTTTTTGTGCTTTCTTTTACGGTTAAAAACTCGTCTTCATCAGCCGAGCCGACCTTAAAACTTTTTACGCCTATAAGCCCCGCAACCGTTACTGCCGCGAGCAGAGCTAAACAAAGCCAGCGGTATTTTAATTGAAACTCTGCGATCTTCTTAAAGAATAGATGCATCCCTTCAAGTTTCATGCCATGAACCTCTTACAATACTGAAATAGTAAACATTGTTTACTATTTCAGTATAAGATTCCCCTAGGAATTGTCAATAGGTATGATTGAATTTGCGATTTAGTTATTCTTCGGATCCGTTAAAACAATCTGAGGCCATTACCTTGATCATATTTCCGGCTGCATAATTTTATTCCAGCAGAAATACATGACATCGGTTAATATATCGATAAATCCTTGAGCTTTTTCATAAGAATATTCATGGGTTATAATCTCAAAAAACGGCGTTAAGGCAGTGCTGTAAATCAAATGAAGCTGGTCGTCGCTTAAAGAACGGATATTGATTCCATGTTTTTTAAAATCGTCGATGAATTTTTTACATGCTGCAACATCCGCCATTACAAATTCATGGCGGATATTTTCGTATTTTGTTCCTGTAGCACGATTAAACAACAGCTTAAATTCGTCAAAGCGGCTATAAACAAGATTATATAAATTCCATATCGATGTGCGTATAACCTCTTTTATCGCCGTGTTATTTTCTGCCTTGAATAGATCAATCACGATTTCGGAAAAATCGGTACCGATACTTAATGTTTGCGCAATAAGCGGCTGCACCAGTGCTTCAAAGATTGCAGCCTTTGACGGAAAGTGTTTATACAAAGCGCCGGCGGTTATTCCCGTCATTGATGCGATGGATCGCATAGACGCTTTCTCAAAACCTTTTCGCAAAAATTCCATTTTTGCATTTTTGAGAATTTCAGTATAAGTATTGCGCCTTTTTTTCGATTCTTTCATTACTGATAGTATAGATTGCCGTTTGCAAATTGTTAAGAGGGCAACTTCATTAACCTCAATTCTCAGTCAGCGTTTTATGCTGCAACAACTGCATCGTCCGGCGGTTAAACCACGAAAGGGATCCGTCATAATTCACGCTGACGATGTATGTATCCGTCATCAACGCCTTGCGGGATAACGCATAGTCCCGCGGAAGCTGCCGAATCGATCTCCGCTTTTTATCGTAATAGCTCAGTTGATTTTTCCCGAGGTTGGTGAGCACGGCGTATCCATCATCGTAGAGCGAGGCTTGTAAGTTTTCATCACCGTACGAAAGCGCCGCGGTAAAAGCGCTGCGGGCGGGATGCGCCGTATCGATTTTCATCGTCATTAAATCGGTTTGCGCCGCTTTCTCCGTTTTTAACCGAAAGCATGAAAATGTATCGGGTACCTTATTATTTGCCTGTGCGGAAAAGGCAATGTCTCCTTCCATATTAAGCGGGATGGTTTCGCTCGTTCTGATGTCAATCAGCAGGAGCGGTTGACGGATAACACCGCCCGTACTTTTGGTAATAAGCACGAATGTGTCATCAACTTGTACTGCATCTTGCAATCCGGCTGCTTGATATGTGAACAACTGTGCACCGTTTTTACCGTTCAATAGAACGAGTCCGCTAAACGCCCGCACAGCTGCGATGGTATCTTTATACACAGAAACCGAATTGAGCCGTTCCCGCGGGCGGTAGAGAATAGTCGGCGTTTGCCCTTCCTCTGCATAATACAGCGGCGCATTTTTTTCCGCTGACCAAAACAAAAAGCCGTTTCCGTATACGGTACACCGTTCGCCCGAAACGGATTGGATAACAGGCGCCGGCTTATCCGCCGGAGAAGCGGCGGCATAGAGTGTCGAACCGCTCAGCATATAGATTTTGGAATCCTTCGTGCACATATCGCTGACCTGAATTGAAGCGTCGATGTTCAGCTCCGTTAGCGAAACAGTCGCATCGCTGTTTTGTGTTAAACGGTATAGCCTACCGTCATCGGTTCCGATTACAACCGCCGCATCGACATGCCGCGCTGCCGTAATTGCTGCCGGATGCGGAAGGCTAAAAGCGGGGGATTTTTTATCACCTTGACACAAATGCCATGTTCGCCGTGCGTCCCCTTTTTCAATCCATACCGGCAGGCTATCCGTAATCTTCCCTGCAAACAGCGCCGAACGCGCGGGATAGCTTTTCAATACCTCGCCCGAAGCAGCCTTTACTACCACGACATTTCCGTTTTTATATCCGATAATCTGAGTGTAATTCTTAATCAGGCAGGGACTTTCCAATCGATCCTCAGTTTCGTACTGCGTTAGAATGGATTTTTTCGCTATATCGGCATACACAAGCCTGCCGGTTTCTCCATAAGTTACGATACTTTTTTCGCTCGGGCCGGTCGCGGCAAGCAGCACAATTCCCGGCGGACGCGGATACACTTTTTTAATCTTTCCGCTTGCATCAAGGATAGTAATGCCTTCCGTCGATGCGGTTCCGATAAAGAGATATGTCCCTTGAGCCGACCACGATAGTGAAAGAACAGAGCTGGTAAAGCGTTTTGCGTACAGCTGTTTTTTTGTTTGCCAATCCCAGAGGGAAATAGTATGAATGCTGAAACCGTCCGTTTCGTAGACGGCAATAAACGTTTTTTTTGGATGGACGGCAATGCGCTTAATCGGCAGGGTCGATACCTGCCACGTTTCGGGCTTCATCGTTCTATATGAAAAACGAGTGATAAAGCCGTCTTTTCCCGCAGCAAAAAAAGAACGTGTAATGGAAGAGTCGGCAATAGCGGTAACCCCGCCTTCAAATTGATGAGAAATACGTGCCCGTTCCAGACTGTTTTTTACAGAAGGATCTTGCCCCCCTACTCCATTTTTTTGCATCGCCGTATCGGCAAGATTTTCATCAAGTGCAGATTCTGCATTGGCATCGGTATTCTCCGATACCCCCTTGCCATTCTGCTCTCCGGCAGCACTTTCTCCCGCTCCTTCCGGAACAGAATCTTCCGTGCGAGGTGATTCATCAGAAGCAGATACGGCACCGGTTGTGTCAGATTTCTCCGGCGTTTTTTTCGATGTATCCTGTGCAGCGGCGGATGATTGCTCTCCGGCATCGGTAGGATTATCTGATTGGGATTGGTGCTGTACACCCGAATCGTCATCGTTATCCAATGTATCCGTTTGCAATTGTTCATCAGCAGCGGTTTGTTCAATCACCGATGCTGCCGGTTTGGTTGACGCAGCTGTTGAGCCGGTGTGACCGGTGGTCTGTGCCTGTATACTTACACACACACATAAAAATAAAAACAAAAGCGGAATGCATCTAAACCACCGGCTCATGATCATCTCCTTCGGCATGAATATTCTTATAGGAAAGATAGGCACCGAGCCATAAGGCTTGAAACACCTCTTTTTGTTTTTTCGCTTTGCGATCCGCTTCAATCGAACGATAAAGATTCAGTGGGATACGCATTACTGCAACCTCTTTTTCCCGTAATCCATGCACATGAAATTCAATCGTCTCATCATTGAGTTTTTCAAACAGAATTTGAATTTGCTTGCCCTTGATATTTTTTCCATTATCCAGCAAAAAGAATTTTACCGCTTCCACAATCTCAGGGTCTAAGCCGGAATCAAGGACGGCAATCCGATCCGCAAGTTCAGGATAACCGATAACAGGTGTTTGTCCTTTCTTCAGAAATTCAGTCTTTAACTTTTTATTATTTTCCGCATCGATTCGGACAGCGCCTGCGCAAAAAGCGAGGCATTCCATACGCTTCTTTTCGGGTACAAACAGCAATGTCGTCTTTTTTGATTTCCACACAAATTCCGTTTCAAGCTCGATATTGACTTTTGAATGGCAGGACGGACATATAAAAGACAAAAAGGAGCCTTTCTTTATATCTTCTTTGATTGCTGGGCGGGCATCAAGATCGATTGTTTTTTCATATTCCACGTCAAACGAACAGTCACATTTACAGGTAATTTTTTGCATAACTTCTCCTATAAAAAGTCAATAAAAAGTTTCAACTTTTTGTTGACTTTTTAAGCACATTCGCAATGAAATGAGAATGTGCAGTAGATATACAAGTTTGCAACGCAAACTTGAGTAGATAAAAGCTGACGGTATCTTCGGCAGCTTTTATCGTACGGCTCCTCACGAGATGCACAAGGAGCATCAAAAATAGATTCTTTCCACTCCCTGTTATTTCATAATATATAAGATATCCGCCCAAAGTGCAAAGAAAAAAAGCACCGCAATAAAGGCAACCCCTACAAACTGGAGATAATATAACACACGAGGCGGTATTTGTCGGCGGACAATGCATTCAATAAAGGCGGTAAAGATCAATCCTCCATCCAAAATAGGAATGGGCAAGAGGTTCATTAAAAAAAGAGACACGCATATTACCGCAACAATTTCTGCGATATTCACAAAGCCCGCCCGTACATTCTCACTAAAGCCGTCTGCTGCAAGACCGCCAATCATCGAACTGATTCGTACCGGCCCTGCAACCGCTTCGGTCATACTCACGCCCTTAAATAAAAGACCGAGGCTTTTCAGCGTAACAACCGTCAGTTCTCCGGTTTGCACCAGCCCTTTGCGCAAACTGGCAATAAAACCGGTTCCTTCTTCATTTACAGTGATATATTCCCAATTCAAACCGAGATCGACGCTGCCGTTTTCCGTGCGGACAAGGTTTACCGGCAGCTCAATCCGCTCACCGGCACGGATAAGCTCAAAGAGTGCGGTCTTTTGCGTATAGTCGCGGAAAAAGTATATCAGCGCCATCTGGTTATCGAGCGCCGTGCCGTCAATACCGGTAATACGATCACCTATTTTTATTCCCGCTAAATCGGCAGCGGAATCTTTCCGCACGGATGCAATTTCGAGCGGCACATAACGGTAAATACCGACCTGCCCCGCACCGGTCTTTTTATTCAAATCAGGACGTATCGTTATGCTAAGCTGCTCGCCACCCCGTTCAATCAGCATTGTAAGCGATTCTTCCGGATGCAGTGCAATAATCTGCTGAATGTCGGCAAAGTTCGCCGTCTTTTCATCGTTTATTTTGAGGATACGGTCGCCCATCTGTAAACCGGCTGCCCGCGCGGGCGATTGGTCGCTCGGGTCGAGGCAGTATACCGGCACAATGCGGTTGTCGGTGGTGTAATATGTTCTGCCGAGCCCGCTTATCATGGCAAGAGCCGCCGCGGCAAGCAAGAGGTTTGCAAAGGGCCCCGCAAACGCTATCAGAATCCGTTTAAAAGGATGGGCGGCAAAAAGGCTCCCCTCTTCTTTGGGAACACTCGAAAGTTTTTTTTCGTACGCCTCTCTAAATGCGTGTTCCCCCTTCATGCCGCAGTACCCGCCGAGCGGGATTGCCGATAGCCGGTACTCGGTTGCTCCTATTTTTTTACGCAACAGCACCGGCCCCCAGCCGATGGAAAAGCTTTCCACCGATACGCCGCAGAGTTTAGCAACGATGAAGTGTCCAAGCTCATGAATAAATACAACGATGCCGAGTACCGGCAATCCGATTAAAAATTTTATCATCTATATAGTCCTTCGCAGGGTAACCGCATCAGTTTATTTTTTTTACACCCCGCAGCATCACAGGGATTGTTCGACCAGAGTTTCGCCGCTTTGCGGCTCAAATGGTCGCCCAATCCCTGTGCTGCTGCGGTATTTGAACTGCACACCTGATGCGGTTATCCTTCTTTTCTAAAAATAAACTGCGTGAAATTTTAGATAAAATTTCACGCAAAAGATACGTCCATTACAGTCCTTTGCTTAGCGATATCATCGGTGATAGTCAACTCGTCAAATTCTTGTTCAATATATTTGCTCCCGTCTTTCCTTTATTATTATAGCAAAAAAAGAGATGGGGACAAGCTAGATATTCTTAACATACATCCTTAAAGCAATTTTTACCACCTCTATCATATACTGGTAAGTTTTGCGGAGCGAAACATTCTTTGAACCGCTGAAAATAGTAACTTATATAACCGCTGTCAGTGTGATACGGCTGTTATTATTTCTTTTATTTTCTGATAAGCATCTTCTTTATCTAAATGGGATAATCGATACCGTTTTTCTTTTTTTAAATATTCCATACTCAACCGCACGGCGAGCTCTTCAAATTCAGATTTCGTTTGATTTTGATTATTTCCATTGCGTAGGTTAATTTCATACAATTCTGTCTTCTCCAATAAACAATCGATAACGCAAGAATTATCTTCTTTTGAAAATACGCAGCAATTTCCATCATTATATTCAGCATAAAACCATATTTTCCAATGTATACTATTAATCGTAAATCGGTAATGTTTTTTACTTTTATCATCACTATATTTTGCCAGATTTTGCGTTAAAAATTGCGATTGTTCAGGTGGAATAAGTTCTAAATAAAAGATATATAGTTCCAAATCAATAAAGGTGGTAGCTCTTGTTTTCGGAACTAATATCCAGTTATCTTTTTTATCATCCCATTGTATATTCTTTTTCTTACAATAGGCTAAAATTTCAGGATATTTCAAGAATTTATCTAAATCATAATCTAATTTACGCTTTCCACCTTTTATATCATCGATACATTTGGTAATCATATCTTTTTCTGCATTCTGTATATTGGATTTATCTTTCAGTATATCAAGAAAAGATTGAAAACCTTTATTATTCTCATAAATCAGCGTTTTCCAATCCTTATACTCCCAACAAAAAGAATAATTTGTATTTCCTCTAAATATCTTAGGATAATTATCCGACGGTAGAATAGTCAGTAACGCTCTTCTGGTGATATCGAGCTTCCGATCCTTATGGCCATTATAAAATATCTGCCTAACGGTTTTATCGTATTCATCAAAACGTGCTACATCAAAGGTGCTGCTATCGAGTACCCCATCTCTACAGCTCCATTGCAATAGCGGCTTTATTTCACCCTTCCATAGATGATGATCTTCTGCTGCCCAAAATCGCTTTTCATAGTTTTGTCTTTCTTTTCCTCCGGTTTTATACAAAGCTAATTTAAATGCTTCTTCATCGGTTAATAAGGTTTTTGAAATTTTATCTTTAAATTCCAATAGAGATGTTATCTCAGCATTCGGCAACTTCTTTATAATGCTGAGAGCTTCAGGTAATTGTTCGGAAATAGCCTTGCTTACGTTCTCCACGCGCGAAAGATTAAAGAAAAACCGTATTACCCGTCTAATATTTTCTATATTCGATTGACCAAACCGAGAGATATATTCAATTACCGGTAAAATCTTAAATAATATAATCTGATCGTTTTGCTCCTGCGGCGCTAGGTATGAGTCAAATTTATCAATGAGTTCTTTATCGAAAAGAAACGTAATAATAGAAAAATACTTTTTCACCGTTTTAAGATCAAGCTTTCTCAGTTCGGTACTCGGCATAGAGTCGACCATATTTTGGAAAGCTGTTTTATTATCGTTTATTATATCAAATTGCAATAATACAACCCATCTAAAAAACTCCTTTAAGCCGATATCTGCAGTATCATTTTCATCTCGATTTTGCCAAAAAAAGTCTTCCCATTGTTCCCAGTCTTTGCTAGCAGATTTTTGTTTTTCGTCATCCGTAATCTTTGATAACATAAGGGGTTTTAGATTTTCAGTTTCGGTAAGCGGTTCACCGGTGGTATTAATAATCACGAAGGTTTCTTCGCCGTTTCTACGATTTTCCATATCATAATACAGAAAAAATATCTTATCTATTAGAAACTCTCCGAAAGCCTTATAGTTATCTTTTATAGTTTGAGACGTTAACCGTTTATCAATGATATCTAAGGCTTTCAGCATACTTTGTATACTAGGATCCACATCATAGTCTTTAAAATACCACGGCTGTTTTCGTATATCTTCAACATTCAGGGTTGTATTATCCCCGGCAAAAAAATTACCGGCAAGATCGAATAAAAAATAGAGCGTATTTTCCCGTATTGCATATTGTAAACGAGGCTCTTTGTTATCAGTAATATACTGCTCAAAAGAATTTTCCGTTCGCTTATTGAGCAGACCGAGTAATAAAAAAAGCGTTGTAAGACGCTGTTGTCCATCGCATAATTGCAGATAATGGGACGGCTCCTCGTATCCATATATGAGCCCCATAGTGATATGCTGATTTTTATCTTTTACAAAGAGTTCAATAAGGTTATCCGTAAAGTTTTCTACAAGACCGGCTTTGTCTCCCCAGCAATAATCACGTTGTAAATCGGGAATAATTATCTTATTCTCACCATTGAATATATCCCCTAAGCAATATTCTTTCCCTGTCTGAAAGGTTTTATTTTGTGTAACCATAATACTTTTTTATCTCCGCTATTATTTTCTCTTTATTCTGCTCTATTTCTTTATTTCCCCAACAGCTTCCTGCAAATACGGACATAGTATGCAGTAAATGACGGCTTTTAAAATTTTCAGAAAAATCAAAATACATTCGTTTTTTATCTTCAAAACTCTTGTTGCCGAATGCGGAATTCTCATTTTTGTAAAGCAGGACAAGATTTCCGATACAATGTTCATTTTTTCCGGATGCTTTTGATTGTGGTAAAATATGCTCTAATGATTTCTTTCCGTTATCCCAACAGGAAAAATCAAAAGCTCTGCCGAGTTTCGTATCTTCTTCAATATTTAATCTAAAAAGTTGCAAATACGCATATTGTTTATAATCATTATTATTGTATAAATCATTATCAGAAACTGCGTTAATTAAATCCTTTACATCATTCTCAATGATCGGTTCGTCATCTTCAGCATTTTTTTCAGCTGCTAATGCTTTTTTGATATCATTATAGGTAAGACTTAAAAATACATATTTATACCATTTTTCCAATTCATCTTGTGTAATATGATCGGAAAAATAATCGACAAGAAAGTTTATTCGATGCTTCTTGTTAAATATTTTTATTATTGCGCCGATTTTATTATGCAACTCCACCGTGTTGCCAGTGCTGTTATATACATCTTCGAATTTCTTTTGTAACCGGCGTAAATCATAAAAAAGATCATGCGCTTTTTGAGCTGAATTTTCTTTTAAAAAGAGACTTCTAAATTCTGCAAAAGAATAATCTGCATTTTTTTCTTTGTGTATTTCATAATATGTTGTTAATAAAAGACCGAGCGTGTTATTTGATTGCTCTTTCATGCCGTAAAACTCTTTTACGCTATTATTATTCCACCAATAGAGCCATCTATCCCACTCCCGTGCATATTTTCCGCGCAATAAGACTTGTTCCCATCGTTTTGCTGAATCTTCATCACTATTGCTATCTAACGATACTAAACGTAATAATTCGGCTTTTATGAGTTCCTCCGGTGTCATCACCGCTTTATTGCCGTTCATCATGGAGAAAACGGTTATCGCTTTATCGTCCGGTATAGATATGCATAAAAACTTTATGTTTTCATACAAAAATACTGCTAAATCGTGCAACTCATTAGGAGTTTTCTTTTTTAAAACTTCATGTATTATCCGTATTGTTTTCTTAAAATAATATATATCTTGATGTTTTTCGGTTTCATCTTTTTTTGCTTGTTTTACCAATTCTTCACGTGACTGTTGAGCAACTTCTGCAATATTTTGAAGAAATGAATCGGATTCTTTACGGATTTCATATTTTATTTTGAATATACGGTCTGAACCAAGATAGCGTAACAGGAGATAAAAAAAGGTTGTGCGCTGTTGTCCATCATCTATTAATATCACTTCATTATTTTTAGGTTTAGTAGTAATAATACCTTGCAAAAATAGCTCTCGCTTCTTTTCAAAAGCTGCTATAATACTGTCAATCATGTATGCTGCCGAATCTTTCTTAGAATCACGTTTTTTACCCCATATATATCCGCGTTGATAATAAGGAATAATGAAAGTAGAAGTTAGACTTAAATACTCGTTTAATGACTTTATTGAATTTTCCATATCCACACCTATCTTTATCCTACCACACTGCTATTCCATTTTCAACACACTACCGAAATTATCCTCGGTGTAACAAATAGAGACGATCTCACTGGAAATCTTATAATGCAAGCGAAGAACGCTCCGACAATTCTGATTTTGAAGCAGGCTGGAACATCATTTTAGAAACGATAAAAATACTCAAACCGAATACTGTTGTTTCATTGGGTGAAAGGCTTTTGATGTATTAAGGAATTTAGAACACGAGGGGATTACCGTTAAAAAAGAAAAATGGGGAAATGATAAAATCAACAATGCCTATCCTCGCTATTTCCGCATAGAGTTTGACGGGCACCCTATCGACACTATTTTTCTCCGGCATATGCAATGTAGGTAAACACTTGAATTATTTCCGTATGGTTGCCTTGTATTCTTACATTACATGCGTGATAATGGCGTCTGCGCGGCGGCGGGCGGATTCGTCAATGCGCATAACCTCCGTTATATCCTTCGGCGCGGCGCTCCAATCTTCCTGCATCACCTGTGCGGTAATCTCCGCTAAATGCACAAACCGGATTTGATTGCGCAAAAACGCCGCGACGGCCTGTTCATTGGCGGCGTTGAATGCGATCGGGTACCCGGCCTTTTTACGGGCGGCGGTAAACCCGAGCGATAGCATCGGAAAATCCTCCGTCCGCGGCGGCTCGAAGTGCAGGTCTAAAGGCTTGGTAAAATCGAGCGGCGCAAGATAGGGCGGCGGCTCTTCAGGATAGCTGAGCGCAGCAAAAATAGGGTTTCGCATATCGGGCGGAGAAAGCTGCGCATACACTTCGCCGCCGGTAAGCTGCACCAGCGAATGCACAATACTCGTCGGATGCACCGCAACGGTAATACGGTCGGCATCCATATCAAAAAGATGCACTGCTTCGATTACTTCCAAAGCCTTATTGGCAAGGGAGGCGGAATCGATGGTGATCTTAGCCCCCATCGCCCACGTCGGGTGTTTAAGCGCGTCCTGCAAGGTTGCTTCTTGAATACGCTTCCTCGTCCATGTTCTGAACGGGCCGCCGGAAGCGGTAATGATCAAGCGTTCAATAGCCTCCCGCCCGTGCGCTTGTATTAAGCGGTAAATGGCTGAATGCTCGGAATCTACCGGAATAATAAGGGAATGATACTTCTCGGCTTCTTTCTGCAAAAGGCGCCCCGCCATCACAATGCTTTCTTTATTCGCAAGCGCGAGTGTTCGATGAGTCCGAACCGCAATGAGGGATGCCGGTAATCCCGCCGCCCCCGCAATACCGTTCACGACAATATCGGCGGGCGTTTCAGTGAGAAACTGTTCAAGGCTCTGATGTTTTGTATCATAGTTTGCGGCTGCGGCAGAATCCGTTACCGCAAAATCCTGAAAATGAAATTCGGTACATAAGGCATCCAATACATCGGTCTTCGTGTGTACGGAAACGCCGACAAGTTCAAAACGATCCGGAAACTTGCGTATAATATCGATAGCATTTTGTCCGATTGTTCCGCTTGCCCCAA
The DNA here is from genome assembly GCF_050937395.1 of Treponema sp. OMZ 805. Lineage (NCBI taxonomy): Bacteria > Pseudomonadati > Spirochaetota > Spirochaetia > Treponematales > Treponemataceae > Treponema > Treponema sp. OMZ 805. Next base: position 41,618 of record NZ_JACCLP010000012.1, read on the forward strand.
GCACAATTATCTTTTTCATTATTCCACCCTATATAATGAGACATCTAAAAACAGATGGTTGCTTTTTCGAGATGCCCGACGAGTATTCAACCTGTTCGGAAACTTCCGTTTCCGAACAGGATACCTTGAAATGAGATGTTCTTGCATCGTGCTATTCGTGCGATTTAGAACTCGTCGACCTATTCGAAGACGCAGTTATCGAATAGGTCTATTATATCCCAACGAAAAATCGATAGCAAAGGTAGAATATCGGAGCAGCAAGTAGAATAGAATCAATACTATCGAGAATACCACCGCGCCCGAGTATGAGCGCTCCTGAATCTTTTACCTCAGCGGAACGTTTAAAAATGGATTCGATAAGATCTCCGATGATGGCGGCTACTCCGGTACAAAAACCCGTTATTAAAGAGCCGCTCAAACTCTTTCCAAAGTCGGCAGGGAACAATTTAAAAGCAAGAAAGCCGACAGCAGTTGAGGCGATGAGTCCACCGATAAAGCCGACGATGCTTTTATTCGGACTCGCCGGTACAAAGCCGCGGTTTCCCTTCCCGAACAACACACCGAAAAGCCATGCAAGCGAATCACAAGAAAAAACCATCAATAAAAATACGGCGATAATATTCGAAGCTGATGTCCAGCGCGTCATAGCGGAAAGGAATACGATCAAAAATCCCGGGTAAAAAATCATAAATACGGCTGAACAAACCCGTTGGATACTTTTTTCAAACGGTTTTGAAAACGAATAAAAAGCTTCAACAAAGAAGATAAAATAGAGCGCACCGATGCCGATCAAGACCATCTCGACACGAGAAAAAAGTCCAAACATAAACAGATATACAGCCACTGGGATAATCATACCGGCTAATAAGACAATTGGTGTAGAATAGACGGCAATTTTTCGGGAAAACATGGTGCGAATTTCTATGATTGAAAGAGCGGTAACAGCAAATATTTCGAGATGTAATATCAAAAAATGTTGATACGGCAAAAAATATACCGAACTGATTACAAGAGGCAAGCCGACGACAAACATTATTATCCGTTCAATAATCTTTTTCATACGATCCTTCCGAAGCGTCGTGTGCGTTTACCGTAAGCGTCTAATGCTTCCTGCAGATGAGTGGGTGTAAAATCCGGCCACAAGACATCCGAACCGTAAAATTCGGCATACGCGGTTTGCCATAATAAGAAATTACTTAAACGCTTTTCCCCGCCGGTACGGATAACAAAATCAACAGGCGGAACTCCTGCCGTGTCGAGCAACTGTTCAAAGGTATCTTCCGTAAGCGCTTCAAGCTGTTCGCCGCTCAGCTTTTTTATTGCACGAATAATTTCATCCTTACCACCATAGTTAATGGCAAGTTGCATGGTTGTTCCCGTATAGTGTTCCGTTTTTTTCATTATATCGGCAATATCCGCTTGAATTGCACGCGGCAATGCTGTCGCATTGCCGATATGCCGTACCTTAATATTGTTCGCAGCATAAAAGGCGAGTTCCGCACGCAGATGTTGTTGAATAAGACCCATCAAAAAACCGACTTCTTCCTCCGTGCGTTTCCAGTTTTCCGTCGAAAACACATACAGAGTGATGTATGGTATATGTAAATCTGAGACAGCCTTGACAATTCGCTTTGCCGCTTCCAGTCCTTCTTGATGTCCTTTTGTACGAGCTAATCCCCGCTGCTCGGCCCATCGCCCGTTGCCGTCCATGATGACGGCAATATGCTGCACTATCATTAACCTTCCATAATCTCTTTTTCTTTTTCAGCAAGGAGCTTATTGATATCGCTGATATGAGCGTCCGTTGCTTTTTGGAACTTTTCTTCGGCTGCCTTTAACGCATCTTCACTTAAAAGTCCCTCTTTTTGCTGTTTTTTTGCATCATCAATTCCATCGCGCCGAATATTGCGGATTGCAACGCGGCACTGCTCTGCAAAGTTTTTCGCTTGTTTTGCGAGCTCCTTTCGGCGTTCTTCGGTAAGCGGCGGAATTGCGATACGGATAAGTTTACCGTCATTGGCAGGGTTTAACGAAAGCTCCGATTTAAGGATGGCTTTTTCGATTTCTCCCAATAACGATTTATCCCACGGCTGAATAACCACTAAGCGAGCTTCCGGAATAGAAATGGTCGCCACTTGATTGAGCGGCGTCGGCTGCCCATAGCTATCCACCCGTATTTTATCAAACAAAGAAGCGGAAGCACGGCCTGTCCTAAGCCCGTTAAATTCATCTTTCAACGCCGCAATCGACTTCTTCATTTTGTCTTCATAGACACTATGAATATCGCTCATATCCGCCCTCTATTGACCAAGCTGCCACAGCACAAGCTTTGAAAGACTGATATTCGCACCGAGCTGCTTTCCTACTTCTTTCATCTTTGCCGCTACGGATACCTTGTCATCCTTAACAAAGGCTTGCTCAAGGAAGCAGATTTCGGCTAAATGCTTATTGAGCTTTCCTTTTACGATGCCTTCTTTTACGTTATCGGGCTTCTGCAATTCGGCAACCTGTCCGCGGAATACTTCAAGCTGCTCGTCGATATAGGCAGCATCGACATCTTCTTTCTTTACATAGAGCGGGGTAAATGCTGCTGCGTGGAGACAGCAGTCATACGCAAAGTCCTTGAATGCTTTCTCGGCAAATACAGCGGGCTTATCGGATTTCAATACGACGATAACGCCGGTTTTTTTGTCGGAGTGGACGTAGTGTGCAATGTATTCGTCGCTGCCCGCTTGTACGGCAGTTAAGCGCCGCAGACCCATATTCTCGCGAACGCGGGTTGCAAGGTCGAGTACCATATCGCTCAATTCTTGTTGAACATCGGTATAGCCTTTTGCAAGAGCAGTCTCTGCAATTTTATCGCCCACTGCGATAAAATCGGCATTTTTTGCAACAAAGTCGGTCTCGCAGGTTAATTCCGCCATCACCGCTTTAGAATCGGCGGTTTTAACAACGATGATACCTTCGCTGGTCGCGCGGCTCGCACGCTTTTCAACAGCGGCAAGGCCTTTTTCTTTTAAGTATTTTTCCGCTTCTTTTGCGTCGCCGTTACATTCCTGCAAAGCTTTTTTACATTCCATCATACCGGCGCCGGTCTTTTCGCGCAGCGCCTTTACATCAGATGCTTTTATTTCCATAATTAATTTCTCCCTCAATCTTTGTGCATGGTAAGATACCGCTGAAAGCATACACACCGTTCAGCGGCAAGTTTTACAAGGTAACCTATTCAGAAACGGAAGTTTCCGAACAGGTTTATTCTTTAGCGGTCGCCGTACAGCGTGTCTTCGTCGATTAAAGAGCTGCTGCTGTCATCCGCTTCTTCTTCAGTTTCGTTCTTTTCCGAAGGGGTATAGTTGGAATAATCCGTAATTTCTTCATCTTCGCGATCTTGATACGGATCGATACCGGAATCGTTGAATCCCTCGTCTCCGTCCTGCAAGTTTTCGATAATCTTGAGACCGCTTTCGTTATCTGCTTCGATAACGGCATTCGCAATAATTTGAGTGAATAAAGAAATCGAGCGGATGGCGTCGTCGTTACCCGGAATCGGATAGTCAATCCCTTCGGGGTTACAGTTTGTGTCGACAACTGCAACAATGGGGATTCCCATGCGGCGCGCTTCGCTGATGGCAATAGTCTCTTTCCGCGTATCGATGATAAAGATGATGCCCGGCAAGTCTTTCATCTCTTTGATACCGCCGAGGTTCTTTTCGAGCTTTGCTTTTTCTTTCTGCAGCACTGCAACCTCTTTTTTGGTAAGGCTGTCAAAAGTGCCGTCGTTTTCCATTTTTTCGATTTTCTTGAGACGTGCAAGGCTTTTCTTAATGGTAGAAAAGTTTGTCAACATTCCGCCGAGCCAACGGTTATTAACATAGAACATTCCGCAGCGTTCAGCTTCTTTTGCAATGGTTTGCTGTACTTGTTTTTTAGTTCCGACAAATAAGACGGATTTTCCTGCTGCGGTTGTCTTACGCACCGCCTCGTATGCCTCGCGGATTGCAGTGATGGTTTTCTGCAAATCGATAATGTGGATACCGTTCCGTTCCGCAAAAATGTATTTCTTCATCCGCGGATCCCAGCGTTTTACCTGATGTCCGAAGTGAACACCGGATTCAAGCAGGTTTTTCATGGTTACTACTGCCATGGTTACTCCTTCACGAGCTTTTTTAAGCCCATCCTTCTCTATTTCTCTAAAAATGCACTCCGAACGTTTCTAAAAATATGGTAAGATTTTAGAGGTTTCCCACTGCATTTTAGGATATTTACACAGCTGCTATTTTTTTAAGTAAAGCTATAGCCGTGCTCAGTCAAAATATCATATAACTCATAAATAGGCAAGCCTACGATTCCGCTGTACGAACCTTCTATTTTTGTAATAAAACACGCCGCCGTTCCCTGTATGCGGTAGCCTCCGGCAGCGCCTTGCCACTCTCCCGTACTGAGATACCAATCGATTTCGGCCTCCGACAACGCCTTAAAAAACACCTGCGAACTGCTGATTCGGGTTGAAATGTGCTGTAATTTTTCGTCGTAGCAACAAATCGCCGTGATAACCTTATGCGCAGTATTGGAATACGATTGCAGCATCTTGCGGGCATCGTCAATATTGGCGGGTTTTCCCATCGGCGTACCGTTAGAAAAAATGAGCGTGTCGGCAGAGATAATCCACGGCGTATTGATTTTGAGCGGAGAGCGAAGCAGCGCCTCTGCCTTCCGCAATGCAATCTGCTCTACCGCTTTTTCGGGAGAAAGATCAAGGGCGACAACTTCATCAGCCTCCGACGGGATACTGATAAATGGTATATTCAAATGTTTTAAAATATCCTGCCGTTGAGGCGATTTGGATGCAAGGATAATGGGTTCCATTCCTAACAGTATACGAGAGGAATCGTAAAAAAACAAGCAAGATCAGAAACAGTACCCTTAGTATAATACTGTTTATTATACATCTGTACGAACGAAATATTATCCGTAACGCCTGCAAAAAACCCTACATGAGGTAGAAAGTAAAAACTTACCCCGACGTTAAGGCCGAGTCCCAATAAACCAATGAGGCTGTCTCTTATCTCAATTCGTTTAGATATGAGAGACACCGCATGCCTACTGCATTAATTCACGCTGCACACGTTGCACAACATAATCGACAATGCCTTCAAGCGGTATGTTCATCGACTCTTTATTCGAACGGAACTTAAATTCAATATTAGGCAGTTTCTTATCGCTGATAACAAGCCGGATAGGCAAGCCGATTAAATCCATATCCTTGAACTTAACCCCCGGCCGTTCTACACGGTCATCCAGCAATACCTCAATCCCACGAGCTGTGAGTTCATCGTGCAGCCGGTCAGCAGTGGCTTTCATTGTTCCTTCATACTGTATCGGTACGATGCCGACATGATACGGGGCAACGCTCATCGGCCAGATAATTCCGTTATCGTCGTGATGCTCTTCGATAATCGATGCCAGAGCACGGTCGATGCCGATACCGTAGCAACCCATTAAAGGATATTGCTGTTGACCGCTTTCGTCAAGGTAAGTCATATTCATACTCTTGGTGTATTTTGTACCGAGTTTGAAAATGTGTCCAAGCTCATTGCCTTTTTTGCTGTAAAACGGCGTTTTGCACAAGGGGCAAAGATCGCCGGCTTTTACAATGCGGACATCACATACCAAAGCAGGAGTAAAATCCCGTTTCGGTTCAACATGAATATAGTGCATATCTTTTTCCAATGCACCTGCGACGGCATCGTGCATCATCATGACGCTTTCGTCAGCCAATACGGGAGCCTTGGTTAAACCGACAGGACCGGCAAAACCGACTACGGTACCCGTAATATCTTCCACATCCGCATTGGATGCAAGTTCAACCTCCGCCGCTTTAAGCGCAGCCGTCAATTTTGCTTCGTTCACTTCCAAATCGCCGCGGATACACACTGCGACAAACTCAGAGTCGATAACCTCGGAATCCTTTACATGATAGATCAACGTTTTGATAAAGGCCTTCGGTGAAGTATGCAAGAAAGCAACTAATTCCTCTATTGTGCGGGCATCGGGCGTCGGCAGTTTAGTACATTTTTCCGACGTTTCGGGAAGTTCGGTGTAGGGATCGGGTGCACAGGCTGCCTTTTCTTCGTTTGCCGAATAGCGGCACTGCGGACAAAGGATGAGCGTGTCATCCCCGATTGCGGATTCAACCATAAATTCCTCGGAGCCGCTGCCGCCCATAGAACCGGAATCCGCCCGCACCCGAATAATGCTTAGGCCGAAGCGGCGGAAAATCTTTTCGTATGCTTCGCCGAATGTACGGTAGGTTTTATCCAGACATTCAGCATTCGTGTGGAAGGAATACGCATCTTTCATCGTAAACTCACGGGCACGCATTAATCCGTAACGGGGACGAATTTCATCACGATACTTAGTATTGATATGATACACCGAAAGCGGATAATCCTTGTACGAACCGAGCTCGTACCGCATAAGGGCGGTAAACGATTCTTCATTTGTAGGGCTGACAACGAGGTCTTGACCGAGCCGGTTCTTCATCCGTAACAGGCCGTCCCCCATCGTGTACCAACGCTTGGATTCCTGCCAAATTTCCCCCGGAGCGACAACCGAAGCCTTACACTCCAAACATCCGGTAGCGTCGATTTCCTCCCGTACGATATTTTCAACCTTCCTAAATACCCGTAAACCGAGCGGCAGATAATTAAACAGCCCGTTGCCCAATCTGCGGATCATTCCGGCGCGTAATAATAATTGATGACTGATAACAACTGCTTCCGCAGGCGTTTCCCGTAATGTGGGAATAAAAGTTTGAGATCTTTTCACACTATGCCTCACTCAGGGTAATCGCATCAGCCTTTTTTCGGGATATTCCCGCAGAAGAATGGAGGTTTATCAACCAGAATTTCGCCGCTTTGCGTCTCAAATGGTTGTCCAACCTCCATTCTTCTGCGATATGTGCCTATGTGTCTGATGCGATTGCCCTTCTTCTAATAAAAAATAACCGGTACGAAATTTTAGAAAATTTCGTACAAAAAGGAAGTCAACCGCTTGAAATATTTCCGATCCGGTTGCCCTGATGCCTCACTATCTTAAACTAAGTTGAGAGCATATAGATTTTTTTTTTTTATGTAAAGAGAGTAGGTATACAGTAATCAACCAACCACATTCGGAAATAGTTCTTAATTCTGCGGTAGGACTATATCCTCCGGAGCACTCCCCTCAATATGCAAAAAAACCCTGTTTGGCATACAAGCATTCCAGTCGCCCACATTTTTGAGTGCTGCGGCCTTTACACAGGTTTTATTGGGACACGGAGAATCGGAAATAAAAGCAGTATTGTTTTCTATACGGACGGTCGTATTGCCGATTGCACCGGGTACAACTACCGTGCGCGTTTCGGTAAGCGGATATATCCATTTACCGCTCGGGGTTTCGATCACCAGCCGCTGTGCACGATTCTCTCCGGTATAGAGAAGAAAACCTGCCCATAAAGAAACCGTAATAATGGAAGCAAAAATAAAATAATCAAGAACACGCAAACGTCGGAAAATAGGAATCATACGCTGTACTCTTTTTTTGTTTTTCGAGTTAAAAGCGCTCGTTGTATCTTGCCGTTAATACCTTCTGCAAAAAAGGCTTGCAGCAAATCTTTGTTATCCATTGTTTTTTGATATCCGAACGCAATCTGTTTTTTGGGGTCTGAAAAATCACGGGAAGACCGAGTGCTTGTCAAATTGATAAACGCAGTAGGGTATTCATTCGGCTGCAGCGCAATATGAGCAGTAGTACAGGTAAGCGTCCTCATCAGTACTGCAACCGAAGTATCCAATTCTGAGGCGGCAACCGGTTCAAAGGAGCCGAAAGTAAGCGCAAGAATATTTTTATACCCCTGCTCACGGGCAATCCAAACGGGGGTATTGTCCATCACACAAGCATCTATCAACATTTCATTCTGCCGCTTAACAGGAGTAAAGAGTCCGGGATAAGAAGAACTCGCCCTCATTGCATCCGCTAATAGTCCTGAATTGAATACAACTTCTTTTCCGCTGCAAAGGTCAAAGGCATTGCAAAAAAAAGGAATAGTACAGTCATCAAAAGATTTACAACCGGAGAGTTCCAAAAAGAATTTATGCGCTTTTTCTCCCGAATCCGCTCCCGTGCCGGAAAGCATACGGGTAATCAACGTACCATAGTGAATAATCTGATTAAGGGCGTGTTTAAAAAGCGGAATATGCACACCGCCTCCGCCGACATATCGGTTGACATCAAAGGATTCTTCAAAAACGGCTTCCATTTCACGTACCGTTTTTCCGCTTGCATATAAGCCGCCGATAATCGAACCCATCGAACAGCCGACAATACAGTCCGGCTTAGGGAGATTCAATTCTTCAAGCGCCTTAAAAAAGCCGATATACGCAAGCCCTGCGGCTCCGCCTCCTGATAACACAAGTGCCCATTTCATAGTAACTGATAGTATACAAAAAAATACGATATACGCCTATAGCGCATTTACCACCTGCTTGAAGAAAGTTATAAATTATAGTATCTTCTATTTATTGATTATTGACGTTCGGCGTTATCAATTTTAGCGGAGGATAGATATGGCGATTACTGACGCGCAGTTTCAATTGGTTACCTTTCAGCTCGGCGAAGAGCTTTACGGTGTTGATATAATGGATGTAAAAGAGATAGTAAAGATTCAAGAAGTTCGGCAGATCCCGAATGCACCGTATTACGTCGAAGGTTTTTTCCATTTGCGGAATGAAATTATACCGATTATCAGTTTGCATAAACGGTTCCATCTTAAAAAGGCGGATTTTGACGGCGACGATGAATATTTAGGAGGATTTATCATCCTTAAAATCGGAAAATATAAGATCGGTATTGTAATTGATCGCATCGCACGTGTTATTATGGTACGGCAAGAAGATGTTCAGCCGCCGCCTCAGATGATTACCGGTATCGGTACCGAATATATCAACGGGGTTATCCGCCAAGACTCAGGGTATCTCATCCTCTTGGATATCCGCAGATTGTTTAATCCGAAAGAATTACAGAAGCTCACTTCCTTCTAGTATGTCGATACCCGTTTATAGCTCTACCATCCGCCGCTCGGAAATGGATGCCGTACTCACCTGCATGGTTGAAGAAAAAATCGGTCCGGGTGAGATGAATCAAAAACTCATTAAATTGGTACGCGAACTCTACGCGGTCGATGGTGCTATTGCTTTACGCAGTCCGGCGATGGCATTAGTCTATGCGCTGAAGATGTTCGACCTTCCTGAGAAAGCGGGCGTACTATTATCGGCGCTCGCTCCTTCGTGGCAGTATCTCGAAGTAGCGCGAAACGGATTTACACCGATTGTCTTGGATGTCGATCCCTTGACCGGCTTGGTTACGCTCGAAGCGATTGAAGAAGGGATCAAGCAAGGCGGTAGAGTGCTGGTACTGCACGAAACGCTCGGCAATGTACCCGATATGGAAGCGTTTACCGCCCTTTCAATTCCGATTATCGAAGATATCTCCCAAAGCGCCGGCGCCCTGTATGGGGAAAAACGGGCGGGAACATTCGGCTCGTTTGCAATACTGGGGCTTGAAGAACGGGATATTTTAACGGGCGGCGGCGGCGGTATCCTGATTGCCGTAGAACGGCGTAATGCCTCCGTGTTAAAGAACATGGCAGAAACCATTCCGATAACCGATTTTTTACCCGACATCAATGCATCCCTCGCCTTTGTGCAGCTTAAAAATATGGAAAAAAATCTCCTACTTCGTGACGAAATGAGGGAGTTGTATCTCCGTGCGCTTTTACAGACAAGGCATAAGCCGCTCGTATTCTCCGAAAGAGTAAAAAATCCCGTCTATTCCTTTCCGGTAATTCTGGAAAGCGGCTTTAAAGATGTAAAACAGTACGTTAACCGCAAGGACATTGACATAGAGCTCGCCTTTACCAATTCTATTGCGGACTTTTTAAAAGAAGAAAATAAAAGCATCAATGCGGCGTCGCTGTTGCTGCGAACCGTGCTCTTTCCGCTCTATCCTCGGCTCGGGCTCAATAATGCGGCAAAAATTGCAAAGGTATTGGGGACACTTCCGTAACGGACACGTATGCAAAAGAACGCCATTATCATCCTGACAACCTATAAACCGCACGCAGCGGAGATATCCAAGGAACTCTTGGGCTTTTTGCAAGAAAACGGGATTCAAGCTGATATCTACGAATATGACGGCTTACCACCGGCAAAACCGATACGGAAGCGGTATGATTTTGCCGTCAGCCTCGGAGGGGACGGTACGGTGTTGTTTGCGGCACGGTACTGTGCACCGAAAAAAATACCGGTATTTCCCATTAACCTCGGTGAATTCGGCTTTATCGCAGGCGTTGAACCGGCGCATTGGAAACAAGCGCTTGGAGAATACCTTGCAGGAAATGCGGAACACCACGAGCGGCTCATGCTTTCTACCGCCGTGTATCGTAACGGCGAATGTGTCGGCTCCTTTGATGCGCTCAACGATGTCGTTGTTTCAGGCGGCGGCATTGCAAAGCTGATCAACCTCGCGCTTTCCTTTAACGGTATCTCTTTCGGCATATATCGGGCGGACGGCGTTATCGTGTCGAGTCCGACCGGTTCTACCGCATATTCGGCAGCCTCCGGCGGACCTATTATGGATCCGACGGTTGCCGCCTTTGTTCTTACGCCCATCGCGGCATTTTCCCTGTCAAACCGGCCGGTCGTACTGCCTGCTTCCGGTACAATGCGTATTGAGGTTTTGCATAATCGTCAAAAAGATGTTATTGTATCCATAGACGGACAGGAGTTGTTTCCGCTCTGCGAAGGCGACAAAATCGAAATTCAAATGTCGCGCCACCGGTTAAAACTTATCGGATGTTCGCCGGAAGCGTTTTATACGGCGCTCCGGTCAAAATTAGCGTGGTCGGGAAGTCCGTTGCAGGAATAACACTGCGGCGCGGAGGTTGATGTGCTCGAAACCATTTCGGTAAAAAATATTGCGCTTATCGACGAGCTTTCGCTCGATTTTAACGCTCATTTGAATGTGCTATCGGGAGAAACCGGTGCGGGAAAATCCATTTTGATCGGAGCGCTCAGCTTTTTGCTCGGCGGGAAGGTTACCGCAGATATTATCCGCACGGGCGCTGCCGAAGCGGCGGTGTCCGGTACGTTCTACCTTGCAAACGCCCATCCCGAAGCCGCCGCATGGCTTGACGAACGAGGCATCGAGCCTGAAAACAACCGGATATTATTACGGCGCACACTGAAAGAAAACGGCCGCGGCGGTATTTGGATTCAAGACACGCAAGTTTCCCGCGCCGAGCTTGAAACCTTTACATCCTTTTTGGTTGATATTCACGGTCAGCACGACCATCAATCCCTTTTTAAAACAGCGGAACACCGCCGCTTCTTGGATTCCTATGCAGGTATCCTCGATGAGGTGCATACATTCAGCCTCCTTTATACCCGCCTCGCCGAAATAAAAGCAAAACTGGAAACGATAGGGCATTCCGAAAAAGAGCGTACCGAACGGGTAGACTATCTTGCATTCGTCATCGACGAAATCGACAACGCCCGGTTACAGCCGGAAGAAGACGATGCGCTTGAAGCGGAAGAAACAAAGCTCTGCCAGTATGAAAAACTGTATGAACAGGTCGAGACGCTGCAAAACCTGTGTACGCAGGAACAAGGCATTGTGCCGCAGCTTAAAAAACTACAGCATATCTCTGACAGCGTTGCCGCTATCGACCCCGCCGTTCACGAATATGCCGAACGGATAGAAAACGCCTACTACGAAATGCAGGACATCGGCGAATTTTTCAGCTCCTATCTTTCAAAACTGGTATTTGATCCCGACCGGCTGGAACAGGTGCAGGAGCGGCTGTCTCTTATCAATAAGCTCAAGAAAAAATACGGCGCAAGCATCAAGGATATCCTCGCCTATCGAGACTCCGCACAAGCTGAACTGGATTCTCTCGGCGAAAGCGAGCAAGATAAAACCGCTCTGGAGAAGGAAGTCCCCGCGCTTGAAGCAAAATTATTTGCAGCCGGTACCGCCTTGTCCCAAAAACGGAAAGCCGCCGCAGCGGAGCTTCAACAAAAAATTCAAACTACCCTCACCAACCTCGGTATGCCCAAGGTGGTATTTACCGTGCAGGTTACCGCAGCCGAACCGAACGGAAACAAGCAGACAGCAGGGCTTTACGGGTTCGATTCGGTAGAATTTTTAATCAGTACCAATCCGGGAGAGCCGGTCAAGCCGCTCAACAAAATAGCGTCGGGAGGTGAACTCTCGCGTGTCATGCTGGCGCTCAAAACCGTTCTAACCGCTGCCGACGAAGCGGACACCCTTGTGTTTGACGAAATAGATACCGGCATCGGCGGTGAGGTTGCCCGCACCGTCGCGGAGCATCTGAAAGAATTAGCCGGTAATAAGCAAATACTCTGTATTACACACCTTGCAGTTATTGCCGCCGCTGCCGATACTCATATTAAGATACTGAAGATACAATCCGAACATACAAGCCGCACATCTGCCAAAACAATAGACGGAGAAACTCGTGTTGAAGAAATTGCACGGATGCTTGCAGGCGATGAGGTCAGTACCGCTTCACGTATTCACGCAAAAGAGTTATTATCAAGGTATGGAAATATAGGATAACACGATATGGATAATCCACAGCAAGGTACAAACATATACGAAGAACAACTCCGTTACTATCAAGAGGAAATCAATCAAATACTCAAACAGGAAAAAGCGATGGCAGAGCTTACCGCAAAAGATCCTGAAGGCAGTATGTATAAAAAAATCATGCTTGCCGATGAACTGATATATATGGTAACACTCTATTTGGCAATGTATCAAATAGCGGTTTCCTTTTTGAATCGGAAAAACGAAACCCTGCTCAACGAAGCGCGGAAGGCCTTATATAAGGTCATTATCAATCTTGAAGAGATTGTTTCAAACTTTATCGATGCTCCTTTTTCCGACTATGAGGAGAAAGTACGAAAGATCGAACACGTACCTCAAAAACAACGGTTTTATTTAATCAGAAAATTGGGCTTGGCGATAGACCTCGTCATTCGAGCATACAGCGATAATACCAAATGGAAATGGTCATTTGTGGAACTCCAAGGGCGGTACGCAACGGTTGCTAAAAATATCCTCGATTTAAAGGACACTGCGGAGACGGGGTTTGATCCTCGCTCACCTGATTACGAAAGCACGATGTTCCATCTAAAATTAGTAAAAAAACTGCTCTTACAGGCAGCCGATCAATACCGCGCACGCTACGAAACAGCAACTTCCAGTATAGAGGATTTCAGGATTGCTATTCAGTATTTGGAAGCTACGCGGCGTATACACATTTTGCTCAATGAGCGAAGCGCAGCGGAAGAAGTAAAACGGCAAATCGGAATATGGTCTGAGAAGATGGAAAAAGATTTACAGCGGCGGAAAAAAGTATAGACAAAAGAGAAATAAAATGTTTAGCAAAGAAATTGTATGTAAACTTTTTGAAGCGTTTTCCATTCAGCGGTGGAACGATTTAGTCCGCCCCTTCGATATCGTCGAAATGGATAAGACAGCGGAAAAAATGTTTCTCAGCTTTATCATCGGCAAATATGAAGAAAAAAATGGGAAAGCGGTCAATTGGCTGCCCATCATTAATAATTCCTTCTTTGAGCTGCTACGCCGAATTGCGCTCTGCGATATGAAGTCGCCGGTACAGCGCATTATCCGCTCGGAATATCCCGAAGAATATAAAAAACTGAACCGCTGGGTACTCGATAAATACAAGACGATTATCACCGATCCGCAGTTTCTTGATGAATTTGCAGCCTACCTTTTTGATCCGGTTGACCCTACGGATATAAGTTTTCGGGTACTGCGCGCTGCACATAAGTATTCGGCAATGCGCGAGCTAGATATGATCCGCATGGTGAACGAACCTTTCCGGCTGACTGAAATCGATAAATGCTTGGAGACCGATATTGCCGATTTTATGGACTTAAAGGGCGTACAGCTTTTGACAACGCGGCAACAACCGTACTATTTTATTACGGAAATTGAAAAACTGCGCTTCCAAACCCGTTGGAATCAAACGCCGCGGGTTCCGGCGACGACGGTACTCGGGCATTCGTACTTTGTTGCCGCGCTGGTTTTCTTAATGAGCCGCACGCTTAAGCTACCGCAACATCGGCTTTCGATTAACTTTTTTGCAGCGCTCTTCCACGACTTGCCGGAAGCGGTTACCCGCGATATTATCTCTCCGGTAAAGCAAGCGACCGATCGCCTACCCGAAGTGGTTAAGCATATTGAAGATGAAATTGTCGCAAAGGAATTACTCCCGCTGATGGACGACTTTTACCGCGAAGAGGTACTGTATTTTATTCAAGATGAATTTGAGAACCGCATTAAACTGGACGGTGCTGTTCGCTGCGTAACAAGCGAAGAGCTGAACACAACGTACTCGGCGCCTCGGTTTCGCGGGATCGACGGTAAACTGATCCGCGCGGCGGATCACATCGCGGCCTTCGTAGAAGCCGACAGTTCCATCCACTTCGGCATCCGCTCCGAGCAGCTGGAAGAAGGCAGGGCAAACATCCTGCAGCACTACGGCAAAAACACCGTTATCAACGGCTTTTCCCTAGAAAGCTTTTTTGAATCGTACCGTTAAAGAAAGGGTATGATACAAACCGTTAGGCTTGATATTTTTAGAGGATCCCTTATAGCTATGCACTATAAAGTTTTATTCAGAATAGAAAAGATTCGGTTGATCGCTAAATTGCAAAATAAATTAGTCAATTACCGAAATTATTGCAAAGAAACCGGCGATACGGCGGAAATTGAAATCGTGTTTGCCGGAGATGTTGTGCAATATTTTAAGAATCTTGAAAATGATTTTACGGACTGCGGTTGCGACATAGCTCTGTGCCATAATGCCTTAGCGGGGCAGGGGATGGACGACATACAGTATAAAAATATCAGAACCGTACGTGCCGGAATCGGAGAAATCATCAAACGGAAAGCGGAAGGCTTTATCGAGTATACGATTGAGTAAAAAAATTATTCTGTGTACTTTCGCTCCTCGTTTTGACTCTCCGCTGCGAGGTTTAGCAGCGCCTGCCGTTCTTTTGCGGTAAGGTCGCGGAACTCTCCTGCTTTCAGGGTTCCCAGCTCGAGGTTCCCGATGCGAACCCGCACCAGCCGCTTTATCGTACAGTTAAAGGAATCCAGCACGCGGCGGATTTCTCTATTTTTCCCTTCGACAAGTACAATCCGCAGCTTACGGCGGTTCACGGCAGCGGCTGAACGGCATTTGTAAAAAATGCCGTCAACGCGGATACCGCGTTCAAAGCGGGTGAGCAGCTCCGGCGGAAAGTCCTGCGTGGTTTCGATGACATATTCCTTTTCGATCTGCGCTGACGGGTGTTCTATCTTTGCGGCAAAATCCCCGTCGTTGGTAAAGAGGATTGCCCCGCTCGAAAACATATCGAGCCTGCCGATGTTGTAGAGCCGTTCGCTGTAGGTTTCTTTTAAAAGATCTGCGGCAGTGGGGCGTCCTTTCTCGTCGGAGAGCGTGCAGACAAAGCCCGCCGGTTTGTTCAAAAGTACGTAGCATTTGCGCGCTTCGGGATGCACCGGCTTTCCGTCAAGGAGTACCGTATCACCTGTGCGAACCTTGCTGCCCATGTCGGTAACAAGCGTTCCGTTTACGGAAACGCGCCCCTCCGCGATAATCTTTTCGCAAGCCCGCCGCGACGCAACCCCCGCATGGGCAAGATAGACTTGCAGCCGCATCTCCTGCTTGTCGCTTTTTCCGTTATCTTTAGTAGTTGTACCGCTGTTGAAATATTCGGTTCGCTTGCCGCTGTTTTCGTCGTCTTTGTTAAGAGTGCCGTTATCGAAAGGTCGAGAGCTGTGAGAAAAATGATTGTTATCGCGCAAGTTCGAACCGCTCCTGTTCAGTCTCATCCATCTTTGGTAAGTCCGCAATGCTGTTTAAACCGAATACTTTTAAAAATTCCTTAGTCGTGCCGAATTGCACCGGTTTTCCGGGAATGTCTTTTTTCCCCACTTCTTTAATCAGCTCTTTTTCTACCAAAAGCCTAATCATCGTGTCGGCGGAAACCCCGCGGATTGCTTCGATTTCGGCACGGGTTATCGGCTGAGAATAGGCGATAATCGACAGCGTTTCCATCGCAGCGCGCGAAAGCCGGTTTTCGTTCTTTTTGCCGTAGCGGTCTTTCAGCGCATCCCAAAATTCTTTTTTAGGCGTGATAATCCAGCCGCCCATCATCTGTGTAATTTCGATACCGCTCGAACCTTCCGAATATGAATCTTTCAGATTTTTAATACATTCTTTTACGACATCGACCGATAAGCCGGCAATTTTACTGATTGCAGCGTCGTCAAGCGGCTCTCCTTCCAAATAGAGGATTGCCTCTACGAGGGCTGTTTCTTTTTCCATTTTATACTCCATCATCATTGCGGGCAGCTTCCCACGGGCGTATTTTTATATCGCCGAACATCCTGTTTTGCCAGATACTTGCCATCCTGAATTTGACCGCCTCAAGCAGCGCCATAAAAGCGCAAATGACATCCAGCAGATTTCCTTTCCGTACAATCAAATCGGTAAAGAGGCATTCACCCTTTTCTTCCAAAAATTCATTCATCAGCGTCAGCTTTTCATTTACGGACACCTCTTCGTACAGGTCAAGAATTTGTTCCGAGTTATAATTAGACATCAGTTTTGAGAACGTCCGTAAAAGCTCCCACGTATCAACCCGCTCCCACAGGTTTTCTTCGGTAAAGGGAAGCGCGTGCTGTATTTTCTTGCGCTCAAAAAACCATTCGGCCTCGCTTTCTTTTTCTTCCATTAAAACCGACAGTTTTTTGAATTTCTGATACTCAATCAGCTTGTTGACCAATTCCATACGCGGGTCTTCGATATCCTCATCGTCCGGATCAACCTCGACGGGAAGGAGCATCTTGCTTTTAATGTAGACAAGGTGCGCCGCGAGTTCATAAAACTCGGTTAAGCTGTCCAGATTGAGGCTTACCGCATAATCGAGATATTCAAGGTACTGTTCGGTTATGTCCCCGATGGGGATATCGTAGATATTGATCTCATTTTTCTTAATTAAAAAGAGCAGAAGGTCGAGCGGCCCTTCAAAATCATTGACTTTAAACGCAGTTAGCGCCTCGTTGTTCTGTTCTTCGTGCTTTTCATCTTCGCCAGTTATCATGGGGGTTATTATATCGAAGAACGGGACTTTTGAAAATATGCATACCGTCTACGGCGTTGCTGCACAAAAATAAATGCTCAACGTACAACAAGTACGTCTCCGCTTTATTTTTGTTCGTGCCTTGTATCCGGTACCCCTATTTTCAAAAGGCTTACGGAAACAAAATATACGGCGCATCTACGCCAAAACTATACATCCGTGTATAGTTTTGGCGAATGCTCTGCGCCGGGGTTGTTGATTTTGTAAATCTAAGATAGCAAAGAAATAAATTAATACCGTTCAATCCGCCCTTCGGGGTAATTGACAGCTTTGACCTTTGTTACGATATTATCGAACTCAGCTCCTTGCGGTATCCTTATCTTTTTGCAACAAGTTTCGCTATGATCTTTATGACCAAAAGCATTGTTGCCTATTGTAGTAAGCTCATTACCTACAATTGTGATCACACTTGCAGTACAGCCTAGAAAAGCTTCCTCACCAATTGTTTTGAGACCACGAGGAAGCTTTACTGCTTCCAAGTTTGAATATCCTCGAAAGGCGTAATCCTCTATTTCGATAACGGAATCAAGAATATTCGCCTCTTTTAGCGCGGGGGCTGCCCACACCAGTTTTTTCTTATCCTTGCTGTAGATGATATTTTCTTCGGCATGATAGATGGTATTGTCAGCATGTACCGTGAATGTAGCCAGTTTAGGGCACTCTGTAAACGCCGTTTTATCAATCTTAGTAACTTTTGCAGGAATGTCTATGGCTTTGAGTTCTGTACAGCCGCTAAAAGCATTTTCACGGATCTCTTCCAGCTTCTCCGGTAAAATGACATTTGAGAGCTCTGCAGCTCCTGCAAAAGCATTCGAATCGATTACGGTAATATTTTCAGGAATAATAATTGAGCCTTTTGGGGCTTTTCCATGCGGATATGCATCAAGTGTTTTACCGTCAGCTGCAATGTTAAAGCTCTTATAATTGGTAACGGCATAGACTGTTGTATCTTTGGTAAAGGTATACGTTGTATCCAGTTTTTCACCGTTTCTATCGTTGAGCCGCCATTCGTAGATTTCATAGTCTGCTGCCGGCCAGTCATCTTTTAAGATAGCCTTTGCTTTTGCTTGTGCTTCCACGTCTGCCCATGTTGCATCCTTGTTTACTTCGATAGTGCCCAACGTATCTTCCTTTATGCGCTCGTCTCCCTCTACAGTAATCCTTAGCTTTCTCCACTGTGCAGTGTATGTCTTACCGTTAGCTTCTAAGGTGAAAGTTGCTGGAAGTTCCGGATCCCACCCCGCAAATATGACATCTGCTTTTGTCGGGTCAGTTATAGAAATAGGCGCCCCAAAACGTCCCGTCAAGGTATTTCCCGATGGAAGGGGCGGTACAAAACTGCCTCCATCCAAGTCGAAAGTAAGTGTGATATTCTTCCGGTCATACTTAATCTCTACAACGGTTGTATTGTCAGCCGCAATTTTCTTCTGATCAAAGGACTGTGCAGTAAAACCCTGATAGGAATTTGCAGTAGCTTTTGTATCTGTGCCGACATCTCCGTGCAGTGTTTGATCATCTTGTGTGTTGTGCGTGTAGTTATCATCGTTGACATTTTGCAGTAAATGATGCACGTAATATTTTTTTCCCGGTTTTTTTGCCGACACTGCAAAAACAACACTATCATTGTTAAATACCGTTTCGTCCGTTACGGCAGTTCCGCTCGCATTGTTGAGCTTCCAGCCGCTCAGCTCATAATCATCATGACAGCTTATTTCGATTGTGCTCTTTATTGCAGCCCATTTGCTGCCTCTTGCAACTGTTAATGATTTTGTTTCCGGTTTTTTGACGGTGATATACTGGTCTCCTTCTACTTTGATGGTAATGACGTTGCTACCACTGTGACCTCTACAGCTTAAAAACATCACTGCGCTTACAGTCAGCATAAGCACAGAGAGGAAAATATGCTTCATCTGCGGCAGCCGGTATGTACGTTTGGCTGCTGAATGAGCGGAAATGTGGTTTTGATCCATGGTGACTCCTTACTGCAGGTGGTTCCCGCGTATCTATTTTGTGTTTTGACTATACACGGTATTTTCCTTCGGTTTGTAAGCTCGGAGCGGCAACCGTGTATGTACCAAAGAATGTAGCTATTCTACAATCAAACTGCGAAAGCTAGCATAAAAGCTATACACACGTCAATACATACGGGAACCTCTAAAAAACTTACGGTTGTTAGAGGTTCCATATAGGGCTGCAACAATGTATTACGTTAGATTGCAAAAGAGATATTGCAATCTAACGTGAAAGATTAATCATTTTCAATAGGTATATTTTTCCGTTACCGAAGACTTTTCAATCATACTTCGGTACAGCGCCGATTTTTGTAACAGCTCTGCGTGCGTACCTTCCGCATCAACTTTGCCTTTATTCATTACGATGATTTTATCAGCGTTCTCGATTGACTTTAAGCGGTGCGAAATGATAATCACGGTTTTGCCTTTTATGAGTGTGTTGAGGCTTTCCTGTATTTTCATTTCGTTTTCCACATCGAGCGAGGCGCTGATTTCGTCAAGAATGATAATCGGTGCGTTTTTCAAAAGGGCGCGAGCAATGGAAAGACGCTGACGCTCTCCGCCGGAAAGCCTGCTTCCATTTTCACCGATGACCGTATTGTAGCCGTCCGGCAGCGCTTCGATAAACTCGGCGCAGTTTGCAAGACGGGCAGCTTCTTTTACGTCGTTATCGCTTGCGTTTTTATTTCCGACGCGGATATTTTCCATAATCGAGGTATTGAAAAGCCCGACATCCTGAAAGACAATCGAAATTTTATCGAAAAGGCTGTCGGTATCGATTGTTGCAATGTCTTTGCCGTCGATGAGAATTTGTCCCTTGCCGTAATCATAGAGACGGGACGCAAGCCTCAGTACGGTTGTTTTTCCGCAGCCTGATGGACCGACAAGCGCGGTAACTTTATTTTGTTCCGCGGTAAACGAAATACCGTCGATAATCTTTTGTCCGTCGTTATACGAAAACTCCACATCTTTAAATTGAATACCGTAATGCTGCAAAGAAGCAGGTTCGCCTTCCTGCGTTTTTGTTTCGCGCAGCTCGTTTATGCGCTTAACCCGTGCATCGATATACATCATCTCTGCAAGGTTCGCTTCAACACCTGCAACCGCATCCACCACACGGGCAGCTGCAATAATATAGCCGATAAGATATAAAAGCGAAGCCGTGCCTGCCAGATACATTTTTAGTCCGAAAAATACGGTAACGCCGATGGAAAACTTTAAAAACAGCAGTGCGATGTTAAGCGGGATCGCTTGATGCGCTTCCACAGTTAAGTGCAATTTCTCTGCTTCATCAACATTGCGGTTCAATTTTTCCATTGTGTCTTCCGTAAGCCCGTAGCTTTTAATTTCCTGTTGCAGTTCTATCGCTTCTTGAAAAAATTCCGTGCGCTCACGCTGTTTATGAAAGTCCCGCGTTGTCTCCCGTATTTGAATTTTTTTCGACAGGATCAATAAAATAAAGCTGATAATAATCGGGACAAATACACATAAGCCTAATCCCGGATGAGCAGTAATCATCACTGCACCGATTATAAGCAAATAGAACACAAGACCGATTGTTTGAGGAATTGCGTGGCTGAGCGCATGTTCGATTGTAGCGACATCGGTCATCACCGTTTGTGATAAGTCGGAAACATCGTGTTTGGAAAAATACGCAAGCGGCAGCGCCTTGAGCCGGTCTGCAATATTCACGCGCAGTTCTTTACATTCTTTAAATGTCGCGGTGTAGAGCGTATTGTAATTGATATGCACAAGCACATACATCACAACCGCAAGCGCAGCAATAATACCGATATAAAATCCCGCCGACTGCAGCGTTCCGTCAAAATAGTTTTGCAAAAAGAACATCATTAAAAACATCGGTAAAATAAATGCAACATCCGCAAGCATCGACCATACCGATGCCGTAACAATTCCTTTTGCCCCCGATTCGGTTACCCCGAACCATTTTTGTAATTTAGTCATATATAACTCCCTAATTAGGAAAAAATCTCTTTCCTTCCAACGCTTTTGCAAATAGGTGAGGTAAGTACGAGGAGCGAATAAAAATTAACCGGAGGCGTATCTTTGATACGTTGAGGATTAATTTTTATGCAGCGACAAAGTAATTACCCGCATATTTGCAAAAGTCTAGACCCTCCAGTCATTCGCCTTAGAATACAGTCGTTGTAGATGGCTGTATTTTCCGCCTTTTTGCATAAGCTCGGCATCGCTGCCGCGTTCGGCGATGTTTCCGTCTTCGACCACGAGAATTTCGTCGACGTTTCTAATCGAGCTCAAGCGGTGCGCAATCATAATAACCGTTTTGTTTTTCATCAAATTGGAAAACGCCTGTTGAATTTCGTATTCATTTTCCGGGTCGGCAGCGGCGGACGCCTCGTCCAAAATGATAATATCCGCATTTTTCAAAATAGCGCGGGCAATCGCAACACGCTGAATTTCTCCGCCGGATAAGTGTACACCCTTTGAACCGATAACCGTTTTTTCACGTTCGGGGAATTTGGCTAAAATATCTTCGCAGCGGGCAAGCCTAAGCGCATTCATCACCTCTTCATCGCTTGCATTTTTATTCCCCATTTTGACGTTTTCAAAAATACTTGTTTTAAAGAGCTTCGAGGTTTGGAACACAAAGGCGATACTGTGCATCAGCGCATTCCGTGAATATGACGAAATATTTTTTCCGCCGATTAAAATTTCACCTGAATTTATTTTATAAAAACCAGAGATCAATTTTGCTATTGTACTTTTTCCTCCGCCTGATGATCCGACCAGTGCATAGGTTTTATTCGGTTCCAATGTAAAACTGACATCATTTAAAATCTTTTCTTCCGTGTAACCGAACGATACGTTTTTAAATTCAATACCGAAGTTCTCAAAGGTTTCTTCCGTACCGTGTTCAAGGTTATCCTTTTCCATATCTGCAAAAAGATTTTCGAGTTTATCTACAACGCTTTTTGCCTGAAAGTTATACATACCGACATACATCACGCGCATAAATGCCGAAAAAAGCACACCGGCGATACAGACAAAAAAGACGAGCTTTGCAATGATAAGGTTAGCGTCCGCCCCCTTGTTCATAAAATAAATAGCGGCAGGAATAGTGAATACCGCGAACAGATTAAACAGCACTTGAAACATCACATACGGCGTACGGCAGCTGAGCGTGTACTTGTATGCTAAATCGGAATAGCCGGTAATTGCTTCGTAAAACGCTTTAAAAGATTCAACCGTGCTTCTAAAGATTTTGACAATCTGCATACCGCGGACATATTCAACCGCTTCGGCATTCATCCGTTCCAACGCCGCTTGATACTTCCGCATAAAATCTTTATTGCCCATCATAAACATCATCTGCGCACCGCCGATAAGCGCAACGGCAAGCAGCAACAGACCGAGTTTTACATCAACTGCAAATACAATGATAAACATAAAAATCGGCGTAAACAATGCGGAAATATTATCGGGAATTAAATGCGCAACCAGCATGTGCGTTTCCTGCGCATTGTCATCGATCAGCTTGCGGATTTTTCCCGACGGGTTCAGGTCGAAAAACGAAAACGAAGCATTCATCAAATGATTGATTGCCGTTTTGCGCAAATTCGATTCAAGCCGGAACCCAAGTACGTGCGACGCCCACAAAGCGCAGAAATATACAACCGAATAACCTGCCAACAGCGAAACAATCACCGTTGCGTACATCGACCCGTCCGTAACGTTTTTGGTAACCAAAAGCGCGTACAAAAACTTCCATAAAAACCAAAATGCACCCATCTGAGAAGCAACTCCCAGCGTAGCGCACACCACCGAAATATACGCACAGTGTATTTTCTCCGGCGTATATTTTAATAACCTTTTATATGTGTCCATTTAGAACAACCTCCTTATCTTTTACAAATATACGGGACATCTGCTGCGTTGCTTCAAAAAAATTAATCCTCACCGTACACAAAGTACGGCTCCGGTTAATTTTTGCTTGCGCCTTGCATCTGTACCGTCTATTTGCAAAAGGCTTATTCATAAAATTAATTTTGGGCGTTCCGGTTCCCGCGTATCCCAGTAGCCACGGAGGGCTGTGGAATACGCTATTGCGAGATTTATACAATAAATCTCGCAGGTCAAACATTGACACGGATGTCAATGTTTGACCGACCGTCGGGCTTTACGGGGTTCCGCTAACGCTCCATTCCTTCGGAACAGCTGCGCTGCCCCTCCAATCCCTAACGCTTATTACCAATTACCAATTATGAATTTCCCATACCCCTTTAGCCTTTTACTTGTTCCATCCAATATTGTTTCCACCCGGCACAATGGTATATGTTAAAGTCGAGTATATATTCTACCGCTTCCGATTTTTTTAAGTTATGATAAAAAACTTCTTTTAGATTTTCAAAGTGAGACGTTACCATGACATGAATAAAAAATCGTATGCGCCGCGACATTTTAACGCCGTCTTGTTCCAGCCATTGAAGTGTTTCTCTTTCAGTTACATCGATTGCTTTATCAAAAATATGCTCACAGGAGCTTCCCTTCGAACAGCAGACAATCAATTTCATCGCATCCCAATGAGCATAGAAAAAATCTATCATCCTTAAAAAGCGGCGTTGCGAAAGCTCGGTAATTGCGGAAAGCTCGCCTGTTTTCATGCCGAATTTTTCAGCATCGAATACATCGTGATGCGTTACGATGGCTAAAAATTCGTCGAATACGCCGCTTACAAGAGCTTCGAATATGCCGTCCTTATTATCAAAAAGGTTATACAGCGCCCCTGTCGTAACCCCTGCTTTTTCGGCGATGGTGCGCACATTGGTATCTGCAAAACCATTGGTAAAAAACTCCTGTTTTGCAGCGCGCAAAATCTTTGCCCGTGTGTTTAGTTCATCCTTATCGGCTAATATTTTTTCCGCATAGTTGTTCATAGTTCTAATCAACATACCCCGCTGCAGAGCATTGCCGAAAAACGGCAGGTATAAAACCCTCCGCATGAATAACTTTTCTACTAATTAGTAACAATGTTACTAAAACAAGCTAAAAATGTCAAGCGTGGGTTACTTTTATAATGCAAAATAGGGAAATCACTATGTCTATAAAAAAACTATTTTTTGTATAGACAAAAGGACGTCGATCCGTTTTTCTACTGTAAAATGTTTATTTGTACGGAAAAGGGTAATATCTCGGCCTCTGTACCATAATAACAATTACAACTACCTTACGGACTCAGGGCTTCAGCATGAAAAAAATTCTTGAGAGATAACAGTGAAACAGGAGGTTTTCTAATAGAGCAAGTGCGGATTTTTGAATGTTTTTTAGGACAAAGAAATTCAAAAATCCGCACTTTTTTAATAATGACAGGGATTCAGCTGTGAAAAAAACAACGAAAGACCGGAATATATCAGAAAAGCGTGAAAAAAGAGGGTTGTGAATGGCCTTTGAGCGAAGCGAAAGTGCCTGAACGCCCTCTTTTTTCACACGTGCTGTCACATAAAACGATGTTTTTCTTTTATTTTTCTTTCATGCTGAATCCCTGCTTACGGACTTTCGGCACATTGTTTTTTTTCGATAAATGGTCTATACTTTACAGTCAGTTCGGCATACATCAGGGCACCTCTAAAAACTCGGTTAGATTTTTAGAGGTGCCCGACGAGTTTTAATTTAAGTCTTTATATAGTAATGACTTAAATTAAAACATCGCAAATAAGCTTAAGGAAAACCTCTAAAAAACTGAAGTTTTTAGAGGTTTCCATCAGTGTGCATAAGAATACTTTACCAATTTGATAGGAGCATCCGGCTATGAGCAAAGGATTAAAAACAGGGCTTATCGTTCTCGGCATTATTGTGCTGATTATTTTTTCACTGTACGGTTGTGTAACCCGTTCGTATAATTCGATGGTAGCGGCGGATGAAAACGTTAAAGCGGCATGGAGTCAGGTAGAAAACGTATACCAGCGCCGTTTCGATTTAATCCCCAACCTCGTGAACACCGTAAAAGGCTATGCGAGCCATGAGGAAAAAGTCTTTACCGAAATTGCGGAAATGCGCTCTAAAGCAGGTGGTGTTATCAATGTTTCGGACGACGTCTTAAATAATCCCGAATCGTTTGAAAAGTTCCAAAAAGCACAGAGCGAGTTAGGCGGTGCACTACAACGACTGCTTGCCGTCGCAGAAAATTACCCCGAATTAAAAGCAAATGAAAACTTTCGAGACTTACAAAGCCAGCTTGAAGGAACCGAAAACCGTATTGCCGTAGAACGGAAGCGTTTTAATGAAGCGGTACAGACATATAATTTACAGATTAGGCGTTTTCCGCAAGCCTTTCTCGCTAATATGTTCGGCTTTAGAGAAAAGGCGTATTTTAAGGCTGATGAACAAGCTGCAACTGCGCCTAAAGTTGAATTTTAACTGATTATCGATTAAGGAAGGGATGCAATGAAAAAGAATAGGCTGTTAAAACTGATGGATATTTCTCCTACTCAAATGAGAGAAATTGCGGATACGGTTGCGGAGGCTGAGAAAAAGACAACCGGAGAAATTGCCCTTGCGGTTGTGTACCAAAGCGATTCCTATGCCTTTGTAGAGCTATTCGTTGCATTTTGCGCATCCTTTCTCTCTTTTCTCATCTTGTTTTTATGCGCTGCCCCCATCTGGAACCTGTTGGAACGCACTGTTTGGTTCCCTTCTCCTGCCCAGTTGACAGCAGTTATCGGCAGCAGTGCAGCTACCGTTGTGCTTATCGTTTATTTATTGGTAAATATTCCCGCAATCGACCGGCTGATTATCCCGAATGCCTTAAAAAACCGCCGCGTCTATGCCCGTGCACTCCAACACTTTGTGGAAAGCGGCATATATAAAACTACCGGACATTCAGGCGTTCTCATCTTTGCTTCCGTACTGGAACGGAAGTTTTTTGTCATCGCCGATTCGGGAATTGCCGCAAAAGTAGCTCAAACCGAATGGGACAGCATTTGCAAAATTATGACTGCAGGATTAAAAGAACGCCAGGCCGCTCAAGCCTTTATCTCTGCCGTAAAAGAATGTGGCAGGATTCTGCAAGAACACTTTCCTAACAAAGCGGAAAATCTCAATGAGCTGCCCGATGGGCTTGTTATTTTAGAATACTAACCTCCTTTTTTTGCAAATATACGGCACATCTGCGTTGTCGCATCATGAAAAGTGTACATCCGTGTACACTTTTCATGACGAGTTTCAGCGATGCTGAAACATCGCTTCTGATATAACCAGCGGCATCCGTGCCGCTTCTGAAACTAGATATCGGATTCAGAATGGATATGGATGAAGAGAGTTGTTGCATTAAAACGGCGGTTTTCTAAAGATGAATTGTCCCCTACCCTTTTCGCCTAAAAATTCGTTATTCTTTACGATTAATTCCCCACGGCTGAATACGGAATCGATTGCACACTGCACCTTCATCCCTTCATACGTGCAGTAATCGCAGGCGCTTTTCAAATTTTTCTTTGTCAGCACTTCTTCGGCATTGGGATTGATCACCGTGATGTCGGCATCGGCGCCGGGCAACAGGCATCCTTTTTGAGGATACATACCGAAGATGCGGGCAGGATTTGCCGCCATCACCTGTACGAAACGCTCCAACGAAATCCGCTTTTTTTGTACGCCTTCGGAGAAAATAATCCGCACCCGCTCTTCGATCCCGGGAGCGCCGCCCGGTCCCTTGGTAAAATCGCCCTTGGTGTCCATCTTTTCTTTTAACAGGAAGGGACAATGGTCGGTTGCGACTACTTGGATATCGCCGTTTGCAAGCCCGATCCAGAGCGCTTCTATATCTTGCTTTCTGCGCAAGGGCGGCGCCATAATATATTTCAGCCCTTCGATATTTTCAGGATCATCGGGGCTGCCGTTCTCGTTTCCGTATTTTTCTTCCGAAAGCGTCAGATACTGCGTACAGGTTTCAACAAACAGCCGATTAACGTGCTGCCGCCCCTCTATGACGCTGATAAGCGCCTCTCCCGTAGAAAGATGCACAATGTACAGCGGGGCATCTTCCACCATTTCCGAAAAATGGATAAGGCGAGAAACAGCCTCGGCTTCCGTTTCGTTAGGGCGGCTGCGCGCATGGTAGATAGGCAGCATTTTATTTTCTTTTACGAATTTCGAGCGGAGATAGTTAATAAGCGAATCGTTTTCCGAATGTACGGTTAAAATTCCGCCCGCTTCCTTCACGGTTTGCAGCAAGCGGTAAAAACCCGTGTCATCAATTTTAAATCCGTAAGTCGTATAGGCCTTAAAGCTCGTAATACCTTCGTTTTTAATGATACCGGATAATTCCTGCAAGATAGCGTCGTCGACATGCTGAATAACGCCGTGAAAGCTGTAGTCGATAACCGCTTTTTTTGCAAGCTCATGGTACCGGTCAATGGAATAATGCAGGTTGCATCCGGCGGGGCCGAAAGCGATATGGTCGATAACGGAGGTCGTACCGCCGCAAGCTGCTGCAACGGTACCGGTGTAAAAGTCATCGACGGCGCGATATTGCGGGGATTGCTGTAACTCAAGATGTGTGTGCGCATCGATTAACCCCGGCATAACATAACAGCCGGAAACTTCATATACGGCATCAAAATCAGCAGGGGGAAAATGCCCAATTCCGGTTATCTTGCTGCCGGTTATCGCAATATCCGCCTTAAACGTATCGTTTTCGGTTACGAGTGTACCGCCCGTTATCAATGTCTTTTTCATATAGTAAACCTCCATTTACAAATTGACTGTAAAAACGCCGGAAACGCCGCGAAAGTCGATTGCTTTCGGAACGCTCCCGGCGCATAATCGGCGTAAGACTAGTCTTCCACCATGATTTTTAATATCACCTTATCGGTTTCCCGCATACCGTCGGCTGCAACAGAGCCTACACCGGCAATGGTCTTTTCTATATCGCCTTTTACGATACCCTCGCCCGGTTGAAATACCCTGTTTTGCATTGCAAGGTAATGAGCATTCAGCGCTGCATCGACCGATGAGGCAATCTTTGAAGCGCACGAGGGCTTGGCGCCGTCGCAGACAATTCCCGACACAACCGCAAGGGTATTGGTAATTGTCCCGCATACCTGTTCATAGCTGCCGCCTGAAAGATATGTAACGGCAGCCCCGCTTCCGCAACCTGCACTGACAGCTCCGCAATAGGCGGAAAGCCGTCCGATCCGCGTCTTTTGATGAATCGCAATCAAGTTACTAACCAGCAACCCGCGTAACAGCTTATCATGCGGGAGCTTTTTTTCTTCAGCAAACACGATAACCGGTAACGAAGCAGTCAAACCCTGATTACCGCTGCCGGAATTGGTAACAACCGGCAAGGTACAGCCGCTCATGCGGGCATCGGAACCTGCGGCGGCGGCGGCCTGTGCACGGATTTTTAGGGTAACGGCTTGCTCCGCTTCAGCAGCCTTCAAGAGATTCGCGCCTGCGTTAATACCGTAGCGATGTTCCAAGCCTTCCTGTGAGATGCGGGTATTATAGTCGATCTGCCGCTCCAGTATCGGGCGGACGCGGTCAAGGTCTATCGTATCGGCAAACTCAAGGATCTTTTTTACCGACAATCCCGCGCGGTCGGTCAACGCGGCATTTGCACTGGCCGGATCAAACGGAATAGATAATACGTCTTTTCCGTTTTTGGTTGTATGCACGATATTCGTATGCTGATGGATAATCTCAACCGATGCGCTGTCGGCGCCGGCAAAAACTTCTACAATAAAATGCAGAGAAGCGACCGTATCCAACAAGGACACCTTGCAAGGAACTTTTTCCAAAAATTCCTTGGTACGGGCGATATCGGCTTCGGTTATGTCGGCAAGGACCTCAAGCCCCTTATCGGGATTACCGCCGATAATACCGATTGCCGCCGCCGCCGGAATACCTTTCATGTTGCCCGAATTGGGGACGGTAACGCTCTTTACATTTTTAATAATGTTACCGCTGCTTTTAATGCACACGCGGTCGGGAATTTTCCCGAGCAAAGTACGGGCATGAGCGCCCGCATATGCTATGGCAATCGGTTCGGTACAGCCGAGCGCGGGAACCAGCTCTTCTTGAAGGATTGCAATGAATTGATTACAGTCAATGTCCGTGAGTTCCATACCTTACGCCTGTTTTAATGTTCCATCGGGTTTATAGAATACACCGCGCAGAATAAGTGCGAGCGCGCCGTCTCCGGTTACGTTGCATGCCGTTCCGAAGCTGTCCTGCAAGGCAAAGATGGCGATCAACAAGCCGGTACCGATTTCGTCAAAGCCGAGTACGCTGATAACGATACCGAGCGAAGCCATAACCGTTCCGCCGGGTACGCCGGGCGCTCCGACGGCGAATACACCGAACAGAAATGAGAACAAAATCATTGTTCCGACTGAGGGAACCGAGCCGTACAGCATCTGAGATATCGTCATTGCAAAGAATGTTTCGGTAAGAACGGAACCGCACAAATGGGTTGTCGCTCCCAGCGGAATCGCAAAGTCAACGATATCAGCAGGTAAAACACTGGATTTATGTGCACAGCGTAGCGCAACCGGCAAGGTCGCAGCGCTTGACATCGTACCGACAGCGGTGGCATACGCAGGGCCGTAATGCTTTACCACTTCAAGCGGATTCTGCTTGGAAACCGCACCGCCGATGAGATACAGCAGCGTCATCCAGATAAAATGACCGATCAGTACGATAATAATAACCTTTAAGAATACGGGAAGCTGGCGGGTTAAGCTGCCGCTGTACGCAAGCTCGGCAAAGGTTGTCGCAATGAAGAACGGCAGCACCGGTACGATAACGCGGTTGACGATTTCGAGCACCATTGCCTGAATCTCTTTTAAGAGCTTTTCAACCGTAGCGGCCTTTGTCCAAATAACCGAAATACCGGCTAAGATAGCCAATACCAACGCAGTCATAACCGGCATAATCGGTTGAATATTCAGCGAGAATGCCGTCGCCGGTATGTCAACCAATTCGGCAGCCTGTGACGGGATATGCAGGAACGGGATCAGAATATATCCGGCTACAGCCGAGAACAGGGATGCACCGACTGCGGATAAATACGATATCAGCAAAAAGACGCCGAGCATTTTTCCCGCATTTGCTTTTAAGTCGCAAATTGCCGGAGAAATAAAACCGAAGATAACGAGCGGAACGGCAAAAAAGATCAGCGAACCGAGTAACCTTTTAATTGTCGCGATGATCCCCATCACCGGAGCGGGTACAACTAACCCGAGTACCACACCGGCAAGAATCCCCAATGCAAGCTGCGGTAACAGTCCCAATTTTCTACCGCTTTGTTTTTCCATAATAGAAGCCTCCATAAAAATTTTTTAGGTAGTGATTGTCCGTCAATTAACATGAAGCGGATCAATTCACAACAAAGGATATTAAACCTGTTCGGAAACTTCCGTTTCTGAACAGGTTACCTTGAAATGCGATGTTCTCGCATCGTGCCATTTGTGCGATTGGGAACTCGTCGACCTATTCGAAAACGAAAGTTTCAGAATAGATCTATTATATACCCGCTTTTTTCCATTTGTCAAATTATAAATGAGGTAACAGTGCCCTGTATTAAGCGAAGAAGAAATACAAGCAAAAATGGAACAGGAAGCACGACGGCAGCGGATAAGCTATCTTTTACTCTTACAGTTAGAGGTTATTGATTCGTAATGTGGTGCTGTGATAAACTGCTAGGGTATGTACTGGAGGCTACCTAGAGAAGTGCTGATTAAAGCGAGGGCGCATTGAATTAGCACTTTCTCAGATTTATTTGTCTGATGCATTTTCTCCTAAAAATAAACTGTGCAAAATATAGCGGAGGCATTTATGAAAGGTTTTGAGATTACATTTCCGGACGGCTCAAAAAAACAGTTTGTTGAACCGATTTCCGCGCGTGCTGCATTGGCATATTGTAAAGAGCCGGAATCGGTTGCATTCGGGATGAAAGTAAATAACGAATTAGTTCCGTTAAACAAGATGATCGATGTGCGCGCTACTATAAAGCCTGTCTTAAAAGGAACTTACGAAGGATCGAATATTTACCGGCGCACGCTGTGTTTTCTGTTAGCCGCTGCCGCACGGAAAGTATACCCCGATTTACGACTGTTGGTTGGGCACAGTTTCGGCTACTCGTACTATTATACCTTTGAAGGCGCCCATGCTTCCGATATCGATCTCAAAATAATCGAAGATAAAATGCACGAGATGGTTGATGCGGATTTACCGATACAAACGCAATCCGTCGCATACTCCGAAGCGCTGGAACTTTTTGCAAATACCAATCAGCCCGATGCGTACCGGCTGCTTTCCTATAACAGTAAGCCGAAAATCACGATCAACATACTCGATGATTATTACGACTTATACTTCCAGCCGTTGATGGATCGTGTCGGCTATTTAAAAGTATTCGAATTGATGAAGTATGAAGACGGCTTTTTGCTGCGCTTCCCTGCAACTGCCGATACCGACACACTGCCTAAATTTAAAGATATTCCGCAGCTTTTTACCGTATACAAAGAATATAAAATGTGGGGTAAGATGATCGGCGTATCTTCGGTCGGGCAATTAAATGAAATTATCGAAAGCCGTAAAACCAAAGACTTCATTGAAATTACGGAAACGTTGCAGAATAATAAGCTGGCGCATATTGCCGAGCAAATTAGAAACAGAGGAAACGTCAAAGTGATTCTGATTGCAGGGCCGTCCAGTTCAGGAAAAACGACCTCCGCAAAAAAACTTTCAATGCAGCTGCGCGTCGTAGGCTATGAACCTTATGTTATCAGCCTCGACGATTATTATGTCGGCAGGGATAAGACGCCGCGTGATAAGGACGGAAAGTTTGATTTCGAATGCCTTGAATCTTTGGATGTTCCGCTTTTAAATGAGCTGTTGCTCAAACTATTTGCGGGTGAAGAAGTTGAGCTGCCGTCTTATAATTTCAAAACAGGTGAGCGGTTTTATACCGGAAAAAAACTTCGCCTCAATAGCCGCTCTATTCTCATCTTGGAAGGAATACACGGATTAAACGACAACCTAACCCCGCAGATAGACGCTTCGCTTAAATTTAAGATATATCTTTCGGCATTAACACAGCTGACCTTAGATGATCATAACCGGATACCGACTTCCGATAACCGGCTCTTGCGGCGTATTGTGCGCGACGCTCAATTTAGAGGCAGCTCCGCATCGATTACCATCGGTATGTGGTCTGATGTGCGGGCGGGAGAGGCAAAGCATATCTTCCCGTATCAAAATACCGCCGACGTTATCTTTAACACAGCGCTCGATTATGAGCTTTCGGTACTGAAAATTTATGCGGAACCGCTGCTCCGTGCGGTAAAACCCACCGATCCGGCATACAGCGAAGCATCTCGACTGCTCATCTTCTTAAACAACTTCCTTTCGGTCTCTCCGTCCTTCGTGCACGGGCAGTCCATTTTACGGGAGTTTATCGGCGACAGCGACTTTTCGTACCGATAAGTGGGCATTCCCGACAGAAGTTCTGTAAAGAAACGGTTTATCATATCCGCTGCTAATGCGGATTGCGTAACAGTTTTTGGACTGCCCCTTTTTACTAGCTTTTTTTACAGCTGTCTTAGGCTGATTCCTATCACAAGTCCTATAGCAATCATTGCGGTCCACAAGGAAGAGCCGCCATACGACAGAAATAAAAGCGGAATACCGGTAATCGGCATAAATCCCATAACCATCCCGATATTTACAACAAAATGAAAAAAGAGCATCGCAACGACACCGGAGACAATGAGTTTGCCGAATAAATCACTTGTCTTTTGAATGATAAAAAACATCCGTAAAAAAATGATTGCATAAAGTCCAAATACCAAAAGCCCGCCGAGAAATCCCCACTCTTCGGATAAAATACTGAAAATAAAATCGGTACTTTGTTCCGGCAAAAAGCGGTAATGGCTTTGCGTTCCTTTTAGAAAACCTAAGCCCGTTTTTCCGCCTGAGCCGATTGCCGTCATCGATTGGAGAATATGCCAACCCGCACCGAGCGGATCGCTATTAGGATCCAAAAAGATAATGAGCCGTTTCATCTGGTAGTCTTTTAATACTCTGCTCCCAACCAATGCACCGGATAAAGAGATGGCGACAATACCGAGCACATAGCCAATCCAGTAATAATACCGTTTCTTTAAAAGGATGTATCCGATTGCAGCAATAACCCCCGCCCCGACAACGGAAAAAATAATCAACAGCATAATATTTTTATTGCCCAATACTTTAACCGCAAGGGAAGATTTGTGTAAAATAGTCCGCTCCCAAAGAGGCAGAAGCGTGAAAACAAGCGTACAGATCGTTGTTCCCAATAAGCCGAACACATATCGAAGCGGAAAACCGGCTATAAAACACATAATTAAAAAGATGGGAAGATAAACGGAAGCTGTTCCAAGATCGGGCTGTAATAAAATCAACCCCATCGGTACGAACATAATAACCGCAGCCTTTATAAATCGGCGAAGTTCGCTCTCATTCTGAGATCTTGATAGATACCATGCAAGAAATACAATATAAATAATTTTTGTAAATTCGGAAACTTGTATGCCGAAATCTCCGATTCCGATCCAGCTCCGTGCACCTTTAACGGTTTTTCCGAACAGTCTTGTGTACACCAATAAGAGCATCGTAATAATATAAATCAATAAGGCACGATCGGCGATTTTAGTATAATCGTATATCGCTACCGCAAACAGTAAAACCAAGCCCGACACTACCCAAATAAGCTGTTTAACATATTCATGCGAAACCGATATGCCATCGGAATTAACCCCGGAAGAATAGATAAAGAGAATACCGACAACCGATAAGCCGATTACAGCTAAAAACAGTATATAATCAAAATTAGTAACTTGTCTCAAATTCATTCTTGCCTTACCCTTACCGCCGGTAAAAAGCGCCTACCGCCGAGAGCCTCAACCGCTTCTTCATACGTTTGATCTGCAAAGATACCTTGAAAGATAATATTCGTGGCATAAGGCGCCCACCACTCCCATTTGTTTTGCGCTTCAACCAATACTACTACTATCACCGCGTTTTCTGCCGAAGCATTGTAAGGTCCGTAAGCCGCCATCCATGAATGCCAGTGATCCGCAAGACCGACTTCTGCAGTACCTGTTTTTCCTGCAAGCTGCACGATTTTATTATGCATAGGATATTGAGCTGTCCCATCCGTAATGGTATACCGCATATCCGCCCGTACCTGTGCGAATACATCCGGAGAAATATCACTTTGCTTTAATATCTCCGGCTTTTTTTCAAAAATGAGTTCGTTGGTACCGGGGGCTCGAACCTCTTTTAACAAATGCGGCTTATAGATTATACCGCCGTTAACAACCATTGCAACCATATTTGCAACCTGTAACGGAGAAGCAAGCATAAATCCTTGTCCGATGGCCATATTCATCGTATCTCCGCCAAGCCATTTTTCATGGAATTGCCGTTCCTTCCATACCGGATTGGGTACTTGACCGATCGCTTGACTCGGCAAATCAATTTCAGCAGACTTACCATACCCAAAATCGCGGACATACTCGACCATCTTATCGATACCGAGATTATCGCGGCATACCGTCCAATAATAAATGTCGCACGACTGTGCGAGTGCATTTCGCAAATCCAAATAACCATGCCCGTAACGCTGGTGGCAACGGAACAAGTGATTACCGTATTCTACTTTACCGGTACACTGTATTTTTTTTTCAGGAGGAAACGCCTTTTCAGAAAGAATAGCGGTAGACATAGCAATTTTAAAGGTCGAAGCGGGCGGATAACTTGCATTAACGGCTCTGTTCAAGAGCGGATTACGAGGATCATGCAACAGCTGCGCATACATCTCATTGCCATTATCATTCAAAAAAAGGTTGGAATCAAAAGAAGGATACGAAACCAGCGCAAGAATTTCTCCTGTTGTAGGCTTCAGCACAACAGCAGCCCCAATACGTTGACCGAGGGCATCTTCCGCAAGCTTTTGAATTTTCCGATCGATGGTTAAGATAAGATTGTTTCCCATTTTAGGGGGAGTAAATGCAGTATTGTTTTCAATTAAACGTCCTCTTGCATCAACCGTACGATATTCGCTGCCATCCTCTCCACGTAACCACTCATCATAGTATTTTTCGATACCGGCCTTACCGATTGAAGTATTCGCGGTATAACCCTTATTATAGAAAGTCTTGAGTTCTTCTTTTGTTATATCACCGACATAGCCGAGAATATGGGAAAATGATCCCGTTTCAACATAATTACGCACCGGCTTTGAATGCCACGAAACGCCCGGAAGTTCGTCGATATTTTCTGCAAGTGAGGTAATGACTTCATAAGGAAGATTAGACCGTATCGCGATACTTTGAAAGGAACTACGCTTTGCCGGTAATTTCTTTTCAATATCTGCAACGGGAATTTGCAGAATATTTGCAAGGCGGGCGATAACCGTCGCAAATGCCTTTTTCGGAATTTCGCCCGGCGTTACCGACACGGCAAAGGTATTGGTGTTAAGCACCATAGGGATATTTGCATTACGGTCAAAGATTTCCCCGCGTTGCGCCGGTATACGCTCTGAACGCTGGGATATTGTTTGAGACTGTTTTCTAAATTGATCGCCTTGAACAATCTGCATCGAAAATAATCGAAAAAGATATATCACTAAAATACAGAAAACAAAGACACTAAAAAATTTCAGCCGTCTATCAACTTGTTGAAAATCCTGCTCATACATGGAACTCAGAGCTCCTTTATTTCAAACGCATTCGGAAATAAACCGAACAACATAAATAACAGCGGTGCACAGAGAGCGTTTTCTGCAACTTCAATCCAAAAGGAGACTGCAAATAGGTTATAAATCTGAATACTTTGTCCAAACAGTACATGCAATATCAATATGATTCCGGCTTTTAAAAATGTCGCCGAAAGACCGAGTACGAGCGGAAAAAAGAAGCGCCGCACATTATATTTTCCGTACAATATACCATAAAGAAATCCGAGTACGGTAAACG
Source organism: Treponema sp. OMZ 805 (assembly GCF_050937395.1). NCBI lineage: Bacteria > Pseudomonadati > Spirochaetota > Spirochaetia > Treponematales > Treponemataceae > Treponema > Treponema sp. OMZ 805. Next base: position 77,933 of record NZ_JACCLP010000012.1, read on the forward strand.
TAAATGAATGGAGTCCCATCGGCGCCATGGAAAGAAAATCAAAAATGAGTCCGGAAAAAAAACCTGCCGTAATACCGACGACTGTCCCGTTATACAGCGCAATATACACCACAAGAATTAAAATTAAATCCGGTAGCGCCGACAATAATTGAATATGGGACAGAATAGCTGTTTCAAACACACCGAGTAAAAAGGCTGCTGCAATCGTCCACAGAATAACTTTCCTCACTGTGCTGCCTCCCCATCAGAACCCGACAAGTTTAACACGAATACATAATCGAGCCGGGAGAAGTCGATAATCGGCTGTACCGCGAGCTCAAGGTAGGTTTCATAATCATGCACCTTAATACCGGTTATAATGCCGATGGGACTATCTTTAGGGAACAGATTGTTTTCTCCTGAAGAAAGAATTCTATCGCCGATAGCAATTTCGTCTTTTGCCCGTTTTTGTACATACTTCATAATAAGCGGAAGATCGGCAGTACCCTGTCCGTTAATCAAACCCCGGTGCTTTGTTGTTTGAACGGAGGCGGCAACATAACATTGATAATCATATATTGGGATAATCATACTGCTGTCGCGGCCGGTTTGTACGATTTTTCCTACCAAACCGACATTGCTGCCTTGAAATGCCAATACCGGCATATTCTTACGCACACCATGCTTTGTTCCGCGGTTAATGATAATACCGGAATAGAGGTTGTCGGGATCAAAGCCGGTAACCTGCGCCGGAATATTTTTATATGTAATCGTGTCCGCAAAACCGAGCAGCTCCTTTAACTCTCTGTTTTCACGGCGGATGTCGGCATTTGATCGCTGCAAAAGCTCATAATCTTTGAGTTTTTCGCTCAACGCCACATACTTCGAACGCAGCTCCGCAAGCTCCCGCACAGCCGACACCGCATCCGTCACAAATGATGATATCGAATGTACGGCATTTTCCGTCCCTGCAGCCACCGAAAAACCGACCGATTTAAAATCGACAATAAACCGACCGCCGGAGAATGTCAGCAACACCGAAGATATGATAAGCAGCAAGATCAATAAAAAAACATCAAGCTTTATTTTAAATGAAAATTTTTTTTTCATTGCATTAGCGGTTTAGACTCTCATACAAACTGCGGTTACCCGACATATCCTTATATACGTCATAGTATAAACCTGCACCGATCGCCACGCAGTTCATAGGGTTTTCGGCAAGGATGACCGGAACATGCGTTTCTTTGGAGATAAGCTTCGGTAACCCTTTCAACAGGGCGCCTCCGCCGGTCATAACGATCCCCCGCTCTACAATATCGGCTGCCAGTTCCGGCGGCGTCTGTGCGAGTGTTGTTTTTATCTCTTCGACAATCTGGGTAATCGGCTCCCTCAGCGCCTCGCGCACTTCTACGGAATCGATTTCGAGGCGGCGGGGAAGTCCGGTAATCGCATCGGTTCCCTTAATTTCTACTCGTTCCATATTTTTTTCGGGGAACGCATTACCGATTTCAATTTTAAGGCGCTCGGCAGTCTGCTCTCCGATGATAAGGTTATGCACGGAGCGGATATGCTTAATGATAGCCTGATCGAATTCATCGCCGCCGACACGGATGGCATTGGTAACAACCATACCGAGCAATGAAATAACCGATACCTCAGTCGTACCGCCGCCGATATCGCATACCATATTACCGGCAGGTTCCGTAATCGGAATTTGAGCGCCGATGGCTGCTGCAAGCGATTCTTCAAGCACCTCGACGCTGCCCGCACCTGCTTTTAAGGCGCTTTCGTGCACGGCGCTGCTTTCCACATCGGTGATGCAGCTCGGGATTCCGATAACCATACGAGGCTTAATAAGCCTGTGGCGCGGCAAAATCTTGGAAATGAAGTACCGGATCATTTTCTCCGTCGTATCTTTATCTGCAATAACACCGTCTTTCAGCGGTCGTATAGCGATAATATTGCCCGGCGTCCTCCACAACATCCGTTTAGCTTCGGCGCCGACCGCCACGACCGATTTTGTTCCGCGTTCTACAGCAACAACTGACGGTTCATTAACGACAATACCCTTTCCTTTTATATAGATAATAGTATTACAGGTTCCCAAATCAATGCCGATATCGGCAGAAAATCTTTTAAAAAAGCCCATATTCCGTACGTTCCTCCTAGCTTATTTTATATTCAATTTTGCACGTGTTTCCGCATGTATGGGATTAAGCCGTATCGCAGATCGCCACTCATACCGCGCCTTAATCATATCACCCTGCATCTCATGTATCAGTCCGATACCGTAATGAGCATCAGCAGAGTTGACATCTTTTTCAAGTACAAGCTTGAATTGCTCTAAAGCATCTTCCGGTTTATTTTCCTCTAAAAAGAGCAACCCGAGTTGATTTCTACACCGTACTTCCAACACGGCATTGCCGGTTTTTTTTATGGTTTCAAAAAGATAGAGCTTTGCATTTTGTAGATCACCCTTCTTTTTATAGTTCTCCGCTACGGCATATAGTATGAAATCGGAAGGGTTTACCGCAAGCGCCTGTGTAAAGGCCTCTATCGCCTTATCGGTATCTCCTAATAAAGAAGCCGCCATACCGCGGAACTCCGACAAATCGCTTGCCTCGATACCGCCGGTATATGCTTCATCCAAATACTTCACTGCAAGATCGGCATAGTAATAGCCCTGTTGATAATATGCCTTCCCGAGTACATAAGCGATCTTAGGGATGTCTTTATCTTTAGTTAGATACAGTGCGCGGCGCAAATGCACGATAGCTGCGGTAAGATAATCTGCGCCGATGGATAAATCGGTCTGCTCGGCAAAAAGGTAATATGCGGCAAAACCGTGCAGTGCAAGCGCAGTTCCATCCATCGGGCGTTTCTCTAAAATTTGAGCGGTTTTTGCATACACTCCCGCATAATCTTTATTTTCCCACTGAGTATATACCGTACGTATCGACGGCACACGGAAATAACGCGCCCGATAAACAGTAAAAAAGAAGAGAACTCCGGCAACGATAAGTGCAATACACAAAAAAAGAACGGCATATCTTCCGATATGCGGTTTCGATGAATGCTGTGTCTTACCGTGGTGCCTTTTCATACGTTCCTAACTAATGTCCTTCATAACGGAATCTATCCGTATAAATAAAAATAGAGAGCCATAAGCCGGATTCTGTCTGCGAACAGGGTAACCATCTATCTTATTGCTGCATTACTACAGCAATTTCCGCAATCAACCCGTAAATAAAGGATCGGATATCCTTTACTATTCAATTTTGCTCCTGATGAGGCTTGCACTGCCACCCCGTTACCGGAAAGCGCGGTGGGCTCTTACCCCGCCTTTTCACCCTTACCGTTTTACCGGCGGTTTATTTTCTGTTGCGCTGTCTGTCGCCTGCATTTTACAATACAAGTGCCCGGTCGTTAACCGGCATCATTTCCGAAGGAGTCCGGACTTTCCTCCGTATATCACGGCGGTTACCGGCTCTCTATCCTATTACACTATTAATCTTCGCTGCTGTCTGATTCAGCCTCGTCATAGTCAGACGAATCATCCAAATCGGCTAAGCTTCCCATATCCATATCGTCAAAAATCATATCCTCAGCAGCATCCTGCTCGCTTTCTTGATAATACAGAATTCTACTGCAATAGGGGCAGTACATGATATTTTTTCCTTCCCGCACTTCAATAGCAAATTGAGCCGATAGGATCATGTGACAGCCCATACAGACATTACCTTGAACGGGGACGATACCGATACCTTGCTTGTTTTTGATGATACGGTCGAATTTAAACAGCGTATCGCTATCCAAATCGGGAGCAATCCGCTGCTCCCCTTCAACAAGCTCAGCCAACTCGTTTTTCTTTTCGGCAATTTCTTTTTCAATCATCGCCTTGCGTTCATCGAGTTCCTGCTCTTGCTGTTTAATCAACGCCTCTTCGTTTTTAATCTCTTCGTCAAGACGTTTGTGATTGGCTTCGTTTTTAAGGATTTCCTTGCGAAGTTCGGCTTCTTTTTTAGTGGCATCCTGAATTTCACGATCAAGAGCATCATATTCCCGCTGTGTGGAAATAGTATCCATTCCTTTCTCGGCCTGTTCGCGCTTCTGTTCGGTTTCAAACAACTCTGCTTTTAATGCCCCGATGGTTTGCCGTATTGCTTCGTCATCGGTATTCTTCTTAATATAATTGGTTTTATACTGCGCCAACAGCTCTTCCTGCTTTACCAACAGTTGAGGCGCCTCTAAAATCTCACTATCAAGCTGATTCTTCCGTGCAAGAATATCCTGTAATTCACGCAGTTTATCAAAAATCTCCGCTGTAACCATCGTCACTCCCCTATATCAAATATTCCCTATGTATCCAAATAATCTTTTAATTTGCAGCTCTGTTTAGGATGCCGCAGTCTACGTAATGCCTTCGCCTCAATTTGGCGAATACGCTCACGGGTTACGTTAAAATACAAGCCGACTTCTTCCAAGGTCAGCGCATAACCTTCATCAAGACCGAACCGCATCTTAAGCACTTCTTGCTCCCGCAGCGGCAAACATGATAACACGCCGCGCAGCTGCTCTTGCAAGAGAATATACTCCGTCAGGTTGGATGGATTTTCGACATCCTTATCTTCAATAAAGTCACCGAGCGAAGAATCTTCTTCCTCTCCTATCGGCGTTTCAAGTGAAATAGGTTCGCGCGCTACGTTTTTGACCTGCTTAACCCGCTCGACATTCCAGCCAAGCTGTGCAGCGATCTCTTCATCAGTCGGCTCCCTGCCGAACTTCTGCATCAGCTGCCGCGATTCGCGGGTAACCTTGTTGATTTGTTCAATCATGTGTACCGGCACACGGATAGTCCGCGCCTGATCGGAGATGGAGCGTGTGATTGCCTGCCGTATCCACCATGTCGCATACGTCGAAAACTTATATCCTTTGCGATATTCAAATTTTTCAACCGCTTTGATTAAGCCGATATTGCCTTCCTGAACCAGATCGAAAAAGTGTAATCCTCTATTGGTATACTTCTTTGCAATCGATACAACCAAGCGCAGGTTTGCATTAATGAGCTTATCCTTTGCCTTTTTCAGCATTGCATGACCATGGCGTATCTCTTTCGCAAGTGCGATAATATCTTCCGTCGGCGCTTCAAAATCATATTCGATTTTTCGAACCTTGCGAATGAGCGTTTGAATATGCGTATAAATATCACGGATATCGCTTGCCGTCATACCCAGCTCTTCTTCCAGCTTCTGCCGTTCACGCGGAATAGCGAGCCGTTTTCCAAGCTTTCGTAAATCAGAGTACGCCCGTATACCGAGCTGACGTTGTTTCTTTTCACGTCGGCGCCGATACTCCCGTATTTTCCGTGCAGCCTCCAAAAAATGATCCGAAATTTTTTCAATTTCTTCCGTTTGAAATTCAATTTTCTGTAAATAATTCAGGATTTTTTTTCGTGTTTTTTGCAGATCTGCATCATCCAGAAAACTGGCAAGCGTCTCTTTATCGTATAGTTTCTTTTTTAATAGGATATAAGCCTTTATATCGGAATAGATGGGTTTTAATTGTTCGCCGTACGATTGGCGGAGCCGTTTTTTTTCGGCATCTTCATAGCTCAATTCTTTACGCGGCTTATTGCTCTCTGAAGAACTGATTTTGGCAAACGCTTTTTGAGCGATCATCTGAACTTCGGAAATCAGCACACCGGAGTTTTTTATCGCACTTTTGATGATATTCTCCCCGTCCTCCATCGCTTTCGACAGAATAACTTCCTGTTCGGCTGTCAGCAAATTTTCTTTGCCGATATCACGTAAATAGAGTTTAATAGGGTCGTCAACAATCGCTTCTCTATCGTTATTCAAAAGCTTTTTATGCGTTTCTTCGGGTTTTGAAAATTCAGCGTTGTTTTCAGGTTCAAGCTCGGCTTCTTCAAACAGCTGTTCCTCGCTTTCAAGCTCTACTTCATCAAGCTCATCCGCGAACATATCATCGGTTTCTTCGGCGACCTCATCAACTACTTGTATCTGCTCCTGTTCGAGCAAATCTAGAATTTCATCCATTACAGCTTCGGACGAAGTCATTTTTTCAGGCAACAAATCGGTCAATTCATCCCATGTCAATGACTTGCGTTCTTTTGCATGGGCAATCAACTTTATAACAATAGGATCTTCGGAGATATCTATCATTTACGTCGTTTCCTTTAATTCTGCAAGCACTCTGTCGATATGCAGTTTCTCACTCAGCAGGTCATTGGTATGCCGAATGTCATCAACATTACCGCTCTCATGCACTGCTTGCAATTTACGGATTATGAGCTCCTTTTGCCGCTGTAAAGCATTTTGTTTAATATAGTAGATACCGTCATACACCAGTTTATCAGGATTTTCTGCAAATTCACCTTTAATAATTGCACTGCTTACGGCATTCCTTAACGTTTCGGAAGGACAATGCGCTAATAAGCTGTCATACGTATTTGCATCGGCGCGATAACATTCTTCTAATACAATAAACAAATCCTTCGCAGCAGGATCCTCAAAATCATCGGAAGTCAACTCTGTCCGCATTTTTTTAAATAGATGAGGATTTGCAGCTGCTGCAAGCACGATCCTCAGCTCCGCGGTCATTTTAAGCGCAGTGCGCTTTTGTGTTTCACTTTTTCGTGTAGGCGGTACCCGTTCTTGTTTTTGGTCATACTGTATATAATCAGTAAATAACGCTTTTGAGCTTATACCCAAATCCGCCGAAAACTTATGTATTGTTGACTCTTTTTGAATATCGGATTCCAACACCTCAATATAGGGGAATAGAAAGGCAGCAGCTTGAGCCTTTCCTTCAGGACTCACTACATCAAACCGCCCAACGGCAATTTGAATAAGATAATCACTGTCTAAAATAGCATTTTTCACCAGTTCCGTCAAGCTTTCGGCACCCTTATGCGCCAGTATCTCAGCGGGATCCTTTCCTTCCTTTATCATCAGCACCCGCACCTGCAAATGTCCGGCACGGCAAAGCTTTATCGCCTTGTATGTTGCCTGTTGTCCTGCAAAATCGGAATCGAAAGAAAGAATGATAGTGTCGGCAAAGGATTGAATAAGCTTTACCTGATCTTCCGTCAAAGCAGTACCCAACGGAGCGACGGCATTGGTAATACCTGCTTGATGAAAGGCGATAACATCCATATAGCCTTCGCAAAAAATAACCGTTTTTTCTTTTCTAATTTGTGCGAGTGCCTGCGAAAACGCAAAAAGAGTCTCGCCTTTTTTATACTGCGGTAAATCTCCGGTGTTAAGGTACTTCGGTCCATCGCCTTCCAGAATCCGCCCGCCGAAAGCTACCGGCTGACCGTGCCGATTACAAATCGGAAACATAATTCTGTTAGAAAAAAACGAAACTTCGGGATAGTTTTTGGAAAAGAGTCCCGACTTCGCCAAGAACTCCGCGGAATATCCCTTTGTCTGTAAAAACTTAAAGAGCCACCGACGGTCAGCCGGTGCATACCCGAGGTTGAACTGCTCGATCATTTCGGGACTTACCGCCCTCCTCTCCAGATACCGGAGCGCGGAGGCGCCTTCGGGAGTGTTCAGCAGGAAATAATGAAAGGTTCCGCTCACTCTTTTGTACAATTCGAGCACTGTTTCTTTAAACGAATCTTCCGGTGCAGGACTGTAACTGCCTTCCGCATACACAACCGGAATACCGGCACGCTTTGCAAGCGCTTCCACCGCTTCGGTAAAGGACAGCTTTTCCATCTCCATAACGAATTTAATGGTAGATCCGCCCGCACCGCAGCCGAAGCAGTAATACATTTTTTTGTCGGGGATAACATGGAAGGACGGTGTTTTTTCACTGTGGAAGGGGCAGCACCCCCACCAATCATGCCCGCGCTTTTCCAAATGAGTATAGTTTTCGACGATCGACACCAAGTCGGTATGATTGTTTACTGCGTCGATTGTTTCGGTGGTAATTTTTGCCATCGCGGTCAGCGCCCCGCAGCCCGTTTTAAAATAATCGCGCCTGCTTTTGCATGTTCCGTTAAATTTCTGGTAAAAATATGCGTACCGGTCTCCGCATTTTCCAAGCGGAAGTAGAGGTACCCGCTTTTTTCGGGATTACAGGCGGCGTATAAGGCTGTCATACCCGGATTGGAAATCGGCCCCGGAGGAAGCCCCCGCCATTTATAGGTATTATAGGGATGATCTATTTCCAAATCCCTGTTCAACAGGCGGTCAGGGTGAGGTTTATGCTGAATCTCCGTCAAGATATATTCAACGGTTGCACACGATTGCAAGCCCATACCGATTTGCAACCGGTTTGAAAAAACACCGGCAATTTTTACGGCTTCTTCAGGTACGCGGTATTCCCGCTCGATAATGCTTGCTAAAATAACCGCCTCGTACCGCTGAGCAGGATCATCGGGAAAATGAGGAATATCGGCTGTTTTATGGAAGAAATTATCCAGCATCACCGTGATAACTCGTTCCGCCGTTTCGTCGTACGAAAAAAAGTAGGTGTCGGGAAATAAAAACCCTTCGGCGGAAGCACCGATAATGCTGTATGATTGCAGCAAAGCCTCGTTTTTTGCTGCGGCAAGGAAATCATCGGCGGCGACAACCTGCCGATCTTCAAGAATCGCTGCCGTTTTTGAAAGGGTCAGACCCTCCGGCACGGTAACCTTGATCAGCTCTTGTTTTCCCGCTTGTAAATAGGCGCAGAGTGTATGTACTGACCAAGCGGGAGAAAGTTTATATGTTCCGGCTTTAATCGGTTTATTAACAAGCCGGAAATACAGGTATGCCGGATACTCAAACCGGATGAGCCCCGCCGCTTTTAAATCGGCAGCAATTGCCCGCACGGAAGCGCCGCGTTTAATGGTAAAAAGCTGTTCAGCTGGATTTGTATCAAAAGAAGCAGGAGTATAAAAACCGGCAACCGTACCCACTGCGATAAGAAGGATACACGCCAACACAAACATTATTAAGCGAAAGCGTTTTTGTTTCATAGATATTGCTTGCATTACCGCCCGCCGTAGAGCTGTTCCGCTTCACCGATGGTAAGATTTCGATAAATATACTTTTCAGCAAAAGCATTCAATGAATACAGCTCATCGGGCAGCGGGAGATTTTTCCTAAAAAAAGAAATAAGCGCTTTGAGTTCTGAATCTGAGAATTGATAAATCGGCAGCTCATCACTCATAAGTACAGATCCGTTCCTTCAACAGCGCTGAATATTTCAAGCGTACCGGCGCCTATATAGTTGCAGTAATGCTGTGCACTTGATTCTATCGCTAGAATCTTTTTATCGTTATAGGTCGGTTCGTGATGGAAAAGCGCTAATTTTTTAATTCCCCACGAAGTTGCAAAATCAATAGCGAGGGAAAAGGTAGAATGCCCCCACCCTATTTTTTCGATGGAATCGGTCATCGTATACTGAGCGTCGATAATCAACAGTTCTACATCACTGTAAAATGCGATATTGGCATCGTTTTTTTCAAAGTCTTGAGGACGAAGTTCCGTATCCGTTGAAAAGATGATCTTTTTTTGATTATCGAAAATTGAATATGCCACACACCCGCCCGGATGACGCACACGATGCCAACCTATCCGGGTATTACCGATGTGGATGTACGGTTCGTCAGGGGCAATACAGCGGAACTCAAACTTTGCAGTAAAGCCGCCCTTCCCGAACATAGTTATCGGGAAATACGGCCACTTCATCTGCTCTTCTAAAAATTCCCGCATTTTAGGGCGAGTGCTATATATGATAATGGTATTGCGTGAATCATACGCGGGGCCAAAAAAGGGAAGGCCTTGGACATGATCCCAATGAAAATGAGAGAAAAAGAGATGATAGGTTTGCGGACGATCAAAATAATCAAAGCGATTTTGCAAATTGATTCCCAATTCACGAATACCGGTACCTGCATCAAAAATGATTTGATTACCCTCTTCGGTTTCAACCTCTACGCAGGTAGTATTCCCTCCGACAGTTCCAAAGAGCCATGGCGGTAATGAAGCAAGGAAACGTTCCCGTGCATCTTGATCGGTAATGTCTTTTTCGGTTATCCGTTGAACGACGGCAGAAATTTTCGCTTGAATTTGCGCTGCACTCAACGGAGTTGCAATCGAACCGCGAACGCCCCAAAAATGTACCCGCATACACTCCTCTATTTTTCGGTGAAATCCGCGCTTTCACCGGTTCTTTTTCGTCGAATGACAGGAAATTGTTTTGCAGTATCAAGCAAGCCTTGAATTTCTTCCGCCGAATACCGTTTACCGCGATTTATTCCCGAACAGCTGCGGGCATTTACATTCCAACGCTGCTCATTTTCGAGTAAATAATCCCAAAACGGATATGACGAACATTGAAAAGGCCGATAGTTATATGCAATACAGCCGTTATTCCATAAAATACAATCGTAATTAGGCAGCTCTTTTAAACAAAGATACTCGTATCCATCCCCTTGGAGTACCCACCGGCAATATTTTTGAATAAAAGCGGATCGTTCCAACGACGCCCATGTCTGCAAATTCTGAAGATCGCGAGGAGATAAATACACAAACCCCGGATCATATCGACAACATGCCGAACATCGGTCGCACGAAAAGCATAAGCCGTCTTTCCAAAATAATCCTTGCTGCAAAAACTACTCCGTTACAATTATTCTATTATTATATATGAAAAATCCTGCTATTTCAAGCATTTTTTTGTTTTGCTGCGTTTTTACTATGTGTTTTGGTATGAATTTCCGACGTATGTACTTGCGAAGATGCAATAACCGGCTTATACTAAAACGATATGCGGTTTTTTGATAGGTTTTTTCGCTGGCTAAAGAGACCTCAAATATATGCGCTGGTTGGCGGCAACGGTACCGGAAAAAGTTTTAGGGCACGGATGGTCGCGCAAAGATATGGAATTGATTTGATTATCGATGACGGATTGGTTATTAAAGGCGATAAAATACTTGCAGGGCATTCTGCAAAACGGGAAAAGACCTTTTTGGCAGCAGTAAAAACAGCTGTCTTTGACGATAAACAGCATCGTGATGAAGCGGCAAAAGTGCTTCATCAATTAAGCCGTAAAAAGGTGCTGATTTTGGGAACGTCGGATAAGATGGTTAATAAAATTGCAACACGATTGCAAATTCCGCCGCCGCAAAAAATTATCCGTATTGAAGATATTGCAACGAGGGAAGAGATTGAAACCGCTATCAGGAGTCGCCGTGTTGAAGGAAAGCACGTTATTCCCGTTCCCTCTGTTGAAGTTAAACGGAACTATCCGCAAATATTTTACGATAAAATCAGGCTGTTGTTCCGTAATGCACATATTGGGCGCTTAAAAGAAGAAGAAACGTTATTTGAAAAATCGGTTGTGCGTCCCGAGTTCTCAAAGGTCTATGCGGCACAGGTCTCCGATACCGCATTAAAAGAAATGGTGATACAATATGCGGCGCAGTACGATAGTGCGGTACATATTAAGAAAATAACCGTTCAAGCGGAAAGCAACGGTTACAGAGTTATTATGATGGTCGATATGCCTGTCGGCCCCGATTTGGCGGGCAGGATATTGGCGTTAAAAGACTTTATCATAAAAAACATCGAGCGGTATTCCGGAATTTTTATCGAAGATTTTAATATCGTATTGAATAAGATGATTGATGTACAAACGGAGAACTAAGATGGCACGGACATTAATTCCTTTATGGCAAAATTGGCAATTTGCGGAAAACTTTACGGAGCAATATATACAACCCGATTGCGACGAAACTCATTTTACCGAAGTGCAGCTTCCTCATACGGTGAAGGAATTGCCGTACCATTATTTTGATGAAAAAATATATCAATTCGAATCATGTTATCGAAAAAAATTTGCTGCCCCTTCTCAGTTGCAAGGGATGCGTCTTTTTATCGACTTTGACGGCGTAATGTGCTATGCGAAGGTCTTTATTAACGGACAGTTTGCCGGTGAGCATAAAGGCGGATATGTCCCGTTTTCCGTAGAGATTACTCAATACGTTGAGTATGGAGAAGCTGAAAGCAACGTACTCGTCGTATATGTCGATTCGACGGAGCGGGCTGATATTCCTCCGTTCGGCGGTATGGTAGATTATCTGTGTTACGGGGGCATTTACCGCGATGTTACCCTACGTGCAGTACCCCATTGCCATATTGAATCGATGTATGCCCATCCTGTTTCCGTTTTAACGGCGGAAAAAAGTTTGCAGGTTGATATTGCGATTGAACACAGCGAGCGAACAAATCAATCGATTGATATTTCGGTAGCGCTTTTCGATTCCAGAAACCGGAAACGGGCAGAGCTGAGCAGAAGTCTTGTCGTATCCGTTCCGTTGCTTTCTCTATCGATGATAATGGATGAATTAACCGGCTTAAAACTATGGACACTTGAAAAACCTGAGCTGTACCGCGTCGAAGTATCGTTACTGGAAGACGGCATGGTATGTGATGCCGTATCGACCCGTATCGGATTCCGCACGGTTGAGTTTACGCCGGAAGGTTTTTTCTTAAACGGCAAACTGCTCAAGCTGCGCGGTTTAAACCGGCACCAGTCTTTTCCGTATGTCGGTTATGCAATGCCGAAGCGAGTGCAGCAAAAAGATGCGGAGATCTTAAAATATGAACTTGGCGTTAATATCGTCCGTACCTCGCATTATCCGCAGTCACCGTATTTTTTGGATCGATGTGATGAGATGGGCTTATTGGTTTTTGAGGAAATCCCCGGTTGGCAGCATATCGGCGATTCGGCGTGGCAAGATATCAGCTGTGAAAGTGTCCGGAAGATGATCATTAGAGATCGAAATCATCCTTCTATTGTATTGTGGGGAGTACGCATTAATGAATCGCCTGATTGCACGGCGTTTTATCAGCGCACAAATACGATTGCCCATGAGCTTGACCCGTACCGGCAAACCGGCGGCGTCCGCTGTATTGAGAACAGTGAATTTTTTGAAGATGTCTATACGATGAACGATTTTATATATGGTTCTCAAGGATTGCCCGTCGGTACTGCAACAGCGGCGCGTGTACTTCGGTCTCAGCGTGAGGTTACGGGACAGTCCGATGTGGTGCCGTATCTGGTAACCGAGTTCGGCGGACACATCTATCCGACAAAGCGGTTCGATCAGGAAGAGCGCTTGGTTGAGCATGCAAAACTCCACCTTTCGGTGCAAAATGCCGCCGCGCTCGACCCGCAAAAATGCGGTGCAATCGGCTGGTGCGCTTTTGACTATAATACCCATGCGAATTTCGGTTCGGGCGACCGCATTTGCTACCACGGCGTGATGGATATGTTCCGCATTCCTAAGTTTGCCGCAAGCGTCTATGCAAGCCAGCTGCCTGCGGAAGTCCGTCCGGTGTTGGAACCGTTGACCCGCTATACCGTCGGTGACCGTGCAGTCGGCGGCATCGCACCGCTTATCATCTGTACGAACTGTACCGCAGTCCGGCTGAGCATCGGCGAAAAAGATTTAGGTCTGTTTTATCCCGCTATTGACCGATATCCCGGGCTTGCGCATCCGCCGGTTGTTATCGAGAGCCTTCCAAGCGTGTGGGGAGGCGAATGGGAAGATGCCGTATTCATCGGCTACCATAACGGTAAAGAGTGTATTACCCGCCGCTTTACTGCAAATCCCGTTAGGACGCAGCTCGTGCTTACCGCCGATGAGACAAAACTTCGGGCGGACATACCCGATGCCGTCCGCTTCGTTGTGCGGCTCCTTGATCAGGCGGGGAACGAACTCCCCTATAGCTCCGAGGTTGTGCAGATTAAGCTGAAAGGCCCCGCAGAAGTTATCGGCCCGAAGGAGTTCGCCCTCATCGGCGGCGCCCGCGGATTTTGGATTAAAACGCTCGGAAAAGTCGGTACGGTAAAGGTGTCCGCACAAACCGGTGAATTTAAAAGCGAAACCGTTTCAATCCGCATCCGGTGAGGTTGTAGGTATCAATCTTTAGGTAAAGTAAAATTTTAAGGGTAATTGACAAAGATTTTATTTTGCGCTATAGTCTTCAAGTATTTTTACGGCGGTATAGCTCAGTTGGTAGAGCAAACGGCTCATATCCGTTAGGTCATAGGTTCAAGCCCTATTGCCGCTAACTCCTTTTACATTTACACCGAAGTATCGCCGAAAGGCAAGATAAATCTTTCTGTTACAGTATTGGTGTTCATATTTCCGCTTTATTTCTCACAGTACGCTAAACGCAAGCAAAAATAATAGGTGTATTTTCATCGTACTAATCCCTGCACCGTTCCGTGCTGTATCGTCTGCTCTGACCGTGATAATTCCTGTTCATTTTTTCTGTATGTTACTTAACGCCATGACACATTACCCATGAATAATATGAAGGGTTGTTTTTTTTATACGGGCTGTATATACTGTTTCAATGCTTTTTTATTTGTCGGGGCTCCTTTCTTCATTTTACGGCCCCATGCGGCTTTTACAGTCATATCTTGTACTTATTTCGATTGCATTTTACGTAGGCTTTTTTTTAACGGTATTTATTTTACCGCGCTTTTATGCGCGTTTACCGAAAGACAGGGGAAAGGAATTCGGTATTGCTCCTGAGGCTGCAAAGGGTAAACCGACCGGCGGCGGCGTTGTGTTTATTACGATTTTTGTCGTGATGATTTTTCTGCTGATTATTCCTTCGGGTACGCAAATCGCCGTACTGGTTTTAACATGGTTGGTAATGCTTACCGGTTACCTTGACGATCGGTCGGTTAATCCGTGGGGAGAATACCGGAAAGGTGCGTTGGATTTAGTGTTGTCGCTGATTACCACAGCGGTGCTCTTTCATTGGTATTTCGATGATTCCATTTTTTACTGGATTCCGTTTATGAGTCAAAGTATCGCCGTGCATCCCGCCGTGTTTTTTACCGTTTCGGTTTTAATTTTATGGTTTTCCATCAATACGACGAACTGTACCGACGGGGTGGATGGTCTTTCCGGCACGCTCATTTTGATGGCGCTTATTTCGCTCGGTATGGTTTTCTATTTTATTATCGGGAACGTAAAAGTTTCGGAATACCTGCTCATTCCGCATCGGATAGACGGCGCACAGTGGGCGCTTATCTGCTTTAGCCTTTCCGGCGTGCTGATGGGATACCTGTGGCATAACGCATATCCGAGTAAGGTGATGATGGGAGATGCCGGTTCCCGCGCCCTCGGCTTTTTTATCGGCGTGTTGGTCATTATTTCGGGCAATCCTTTCTTGCTGTTAATGACCAGCGGGATGATTCTACTGAACGGCGGCACAGGTCTCGTTAAAGTAGCGTTATTGCGCTTTTTCCATATCCGTATTTTTAGGAATATCCGATTCCCGCTCCATGACCACATGCGGAAAAATCTTCAATGGTCATCGACGCAGGTATTGATAAAATTCCTCATTTTACAGCTGCTCATTACGCTTGCCGTATTTGCAGTCCTCTTTAAAATTCGCTAATCTCTGTGTCTGAACCTGATAGCAAGAGCGCTGTGTGCAGCTCATACGATGTACACAATATCAGCACAGCTGTGCAGGATGAGCATGGGCCACTGTTTATCCGGAGTAAAGCGCTTATCGGAACGGAAGGCGTTGAGCTGCTCCGTAAGCTGCGGATTGCGGTATTCGGTATCGGCGGCGTTGGCGGGTACACGGTCGAAGCCCTTGCCCGCGCAGGTGTCGGGACGCTGTACTTAATCGACGGCGATACGGTAACTCCTTCAAACCTTAACCGGCAACTCTATGCACTCCATTCCACCATCGGACAGTACAAAACTGCCGCAGCTGCCGCACGTATCACCGACATAAACCCAGCGTGTACGGTTCATCAGATTGTGCAGCATATTCTCCCCGATGCGGACGGATTCCTTTCTTTCTTACCTTTTTTATCTGACATCGATTGTGTTGTCGATGCGGTTGATACGATTTCGCTTAAAGTCGCACTGGCGGCAGAGGCAGAAAATCGCAGCATCCCAATCGTAGCGGCGATGGGTTGCGGGAATAAGCTCCGCGCGGATTTATTTCAATTTGCTGATATTTACGATACCGCCGTTTGCCCCCTCTGTAAAACCATGCGCGGTCTTTTAAAAAAGCGGGGCGTAAAAAAGCTGCGGGTACTGTATTCCAAGGAAGTTCCCGCTGTCCGCAGCCGTCCGCCAAGCTCGGTTTCATGGGTACCCGCTGCTGTCGGTATTTTGCTTGCAGGCGATTTACTCAATCAGATACTCCGATACTAAATCCCATGCGGTGCGGGAAATATCGGTACATTCGGCCTGTTCGATAACTGCGTTTCCGAATAGGTTTATCAGTTACTTTTCCAGCACGGTGATTTCAACACGCCGATTCCGCGCCATGTTCGCTTCCGTGGTGTTAGGCGCAATCGGCTTTTCCGCACCGAAGCCGCGGGTAAAAATATGGTGCTGCTCCCTTACACCGAGTTCTACCAGATAATTTGCAACCGCTGCTGCACGCTGCTCGGATAAGATTTGCCGGTCTTCGGCTTTGCCTGCCAACGCGGTATGCCCCGAAATCAACAGTTCATAGTCGGGATACTTGCTTAAAAGTTTCCCTATTTTTTTAATCTTTTCTTTTTCGGCCGGAAGGAGACGCGCTGAATCGGCTTCAAATTGAATATTTTCAAGACTGATGGTAATGCCCTCATCGGTTTTTTCTACGGTCGTATTCGCAATGCCCATGTCACGGATATTTTTATCTAGTATTCCTGCTATTTCTTCTTTATCCATACGTTGTAACGCGGTCATTTCCGCCTTTGCACTACCGCGGTATTCTATCACTGCTCCGGTGTTTAGCTCCATCATTATGGTAAATACTTCATCATAATAGGGAAGGATTCCTGCATCATTATCCCAATACAGCCGCTGTTTTGAATACCCCATCGTACGGACGGGATAGAGCATCGGCAGCGTTGTATTTCCGTTTCTTTTATTTTGGATATTTTTTATCGGAATATCATAATAAAGGTCATAATTTACTTCTATTAATTGATAGGTTTTCCCTTCACGCTGGGTAGGCCCTTGGTATGTATACGTAACATCGATGGGAACGACAAACGGTTTTTGAATGTTAAAGTTATCCCGCAGGTCGTGCGCTTCGCTTGCAGAATGCCGCCAGCTTTCACCTTTTTTTACATCATACTGAGGAAAAACCGGAACATCTCGAACCACCGGCATAAAATACTGCTCGCCAATAGCATAAATACCAAACTCGTCTCTGCGGAATACGCTCGGATATTCGCGTCCCCACGAGAACGTCCGGTTGCTGTTTTGCTCGCTCGTCATAAAAGTACAGGTATGAAGCGCAGAAGAAGGCTTGCCGTTTGATGCCGGTTGAACATCCGAAACTTCCACAGTAACGCGATTGATAATATAAGCCTGATGTGCAAACCGTCCATTCAAGTATACGTCTTCGGTAACCGTAGAATTAATCCGGTAAGTATCACCATCCCTGAAGTTGAAACGGAAGATTTCGGCATGCAGCGGAGAGAATGCACTGAACGTAAAAGAAATTCCTAAAAATAGAAAGCGCTGAAATTGCATCTTTGAGAGATTCTTTAACATATTCATCATAGTATTGGAAAAAGAAAAAAGTAATAGCATACCGTACCCTAATATTTTCATAATTTTTTGTAAATATGTAACCTTTCTTTTTTCGTCTGTTTAAGTGGTGTATATTGCGATACGTACTATCAAGAGAGTATTCAATGTACCTCCTTTACAGTTGCCCTGTAGGATTTTTTCCTCCTTTTGCCTACAGGGTTTTTTCTTTTTTTCCCTTCCCTCTCCAGATAATGAATAAACCTGTAAGGAAATGGTTTATCATATCCGCTAACGCGGATTGCGAATCAAGCCTAACGGCTTGTTC
>NZ_JACCLP010000013.1:0-88387 GCF_050937395.1 Treponema sp. OMZ 805
GATCCAACTGAGCTATAATCTCAAATATCCCCGATATGCTTTGTCCATTAATGCATTCTTACCGCTTAATGCACAACAATACCCGGTTTTATCTTACGGAGCAGGGGGGATTCGAACCCCCGGTACCCGGATGGGTACAACTCCTTAGCAGGGAGCCCGATTCGGCCACTCTCGCACCGCTCCAAAGTTATTGCCTGTCTAAGTTATCGGTTTTATATACGCACATATAAAGGAACGTGCCGCCCTTTATTTTACGGAGCAGGGGGGATTCGAACCCCCGGTACCTCGCAGCACAACGGTTTTCAAGACCGCCGCCTTAAACCACTCGGCCACCGCTCCATAATTGGCTTATATATTAGCCTAGAATAACGCCGAATGTCAAGACTATCGCTCAAACCGTATCGATTTTTCTATTTAATAGCCCATAACAGCGCATGTAAAAAAAATTATAAATTTTTTTGCAAAAATACCGTAAATTTCCAGCCATTTTTAAATGAATGCTTTATATAACAGGTACTACAAGATCAAAAGAGACCGGAACCGCGGCGAGCGGGAATTCGGTTCTCTTATTTTAGGAGGCTATTATGCACAATTTGAATTCGTTGATCATTGAGGGAAATGTGGTTCGCGATCCCGTGGTAAAGGCAACGCCTAAAGGGACGCCGCTCTGTGTATTCTCTATCGCTTCGAACCGCTTTTTTAAGCAGGAAGATCAAACAACACAGGAAACTTCGTTTTTTGATGTTGAAACATGGGCACGCTTAGCGGAACTCTGCGGGGAGAATTGCACAAAAGGCCGCGGAGTGCGGGTTGTCGGACGTTTAAAGCAAGACCGCTGGGTAGGTACCGATGGCAAACACTACAGCAAGATTAAAGTAGTAGCCGAGCACATCGAGTTTAAGCCCTTGTTTAAAAACGGGAAACAGCCTGCCGATGCATTAGACGATATGCGTGAGGAGACCGTCCCTGAAAAAGAGGCTGTACCTGCCTTTTAAAAAAAATGCCGGTGGCTCCATATTTAGAACCACCGGCAGATAGTATGTGGCTAACACAAAGTCCCAAAAGTATTATTTGCTACGCTG
The DNA here is from genome assembly GCF_050937395.1 of Treponema sp. OMZ 805. Lineage (NCBI taxonomy): Bacteria > Pseudomonadati > Spirochaetota > Spirochaetia > Treponematales > Treponemataceae > Treponema > Treponema sp. OMZ 805. Next base: position 1,083 of record NZ_JACCLP010000013.1, read on the forward strand.
ATTTTTAATTTGTTCAATCGCGTAGTCCATCGCTTGATTAAAGAAATCTTGCGGCGGTTCTTTGATAAATCCGCTATCCATCAGCTGCTGTGTCAGCGCCCTGCTTTCTGCAATTTCAGCCTTAGCCTGCTTAAACGCTTCATCCCATGTAATGGTGATACGGGCAAGACCTTCTTTTATCGCCTGCATTGCGACATCGGCCGCTTCGACGGCAAAGACATCTTCATCATCCATCTTTACGACGATGTTTTCGGGATCAATGCCTTTTTTCTCCGAATAGTCGGCAATGGAGTGCGCACAGCGGATAGCCATACCGTCGGAAATCTTCCGTGCACGAACCAACAACGCACCTTTCAAAATTCCGGGGAAGCAGACGGAGTTATTGATCTGATTCGGGAAGTCTCCACGTCCGGTACCGGTAATAAAGGCGCCGGCAGCTTTGGCATCGTGCGGCCAAATTTCGGGGACGGGATTGGCGCAGGTGAAAACGATGGGTTTATCGCCCATAGAGGCAATTTGCTCTTTGGTTACCGTGTTCGGTCCCGGTTTGGACAGAGCGATCAGCACGTCGGCGCCTTTTAGCGCTTCGTTAAAGTCATTTATCCGCTTGGGGTTTGTCGCTTGGCACAACTCCCACTTACGGTAATAGCGTGTGTCGGCTTTGATATCCTCGCGACCTGCATGGAGCGCACCCTTTGAGTCGCAAATAATCATCTTTGCAGGATCTCCGCCATCCTGAAGGATGAGGCGTGCAATCGTCGTGTTGGAAGCGCCTGCACCGAGAAGTACAATGCGGCAGTCTCCAATTTTTTTACCGGCAAGTTTCAGCGCATTGAGTAAACCGGCAAGCGTAATACAGGCCGTTCCTTGAGCGTCGTCGTGCCAAACAGGAATGTCGCATTCTTCCCGCAGCGTATCCAGAACTTTAAAGCAATCCGGCTGCTGAATATCTTCCAGATTAACTGCGCCGACGCTTGGTTCCAGCATTTTCACAAAATCGATAATCTTATCGGGGCAATGTTTACCGGCGGGGAAGTTGTATTTCTTTTCTTCATTCGGCTTGACGTAGGAATCGATACAGATGGGATAGGCGTCCACACCGCCTAAGTACTTCATCAGCATGCATTTTCCTTCCATAACACCAAGTCCGCCGGAAGGAGAACAATCCCCGTCGCCCAGTACGCGGGTGGAATCACTGACAACCGCTACAAGATTCCCTCGATTGGAAAGCATAAAGGAGCTGTCGTGATTATCGCGGATACCGGTAGAAACGGCGGATACGCCCGGCGTATACCAAACGTTAAACCAGTTAAATCCGTAAATCCCGCATTTTGGGACGGTTTGCAGTTTTCCGCCATAAAATTCGTGTGTTAACAGTGAAAGTTTTTTTAAAAACAGCGTTTTCGCCGCCGCTTTTTCATTTTCCGTAAAGTCGGAAGGGAAGTGTTCCGTAATAGACTGTAAATCTTTATTGATAGTTTTCATACGATAAGTGTAGCACGGTTATACTGTCCCTGCAAGCTATCCTTTTGAAATATACGACGCATCTGCGTTGTCGCTTAACAAAAAACAGTCCTCGACGTACAACAAGTACGCCTGCGGGTGTTTTTTGTACGCTCCTAGCATCTGCATCATCTATTTCAAAAGGCTTACGGAAAGGATGAACAGTAAATGCCGCTACTGCAATAAATGCTCGACGTACAACAAGTACGCCTCCGCTTTATTTTTGTTCGCGCCTTGTATCCGGTATCACTATTTTCAAAAGGCTTACGGTGAAAGACTTTTCAGAACGGACAGGGATGTCCGTGAAATTGAGCAGCAGCGAGTTTGCCCCGCAAACTCGACGTTGAACAGTGCACACGGAAGTACACTGGTCAACAGGCTATTTTCAAAAGGCTTACGGAAGGGGGCAAATCCTCGACGTATCAAAAACTTGATTTACATAGTTTCCGTAGCAGCTTCGATTTTTCCACCGGTGAGGATTTTTGGATACACTGTTATGCCCAGTTTCTTCTCGATGCCTTGCAAAAGGCGCAGCTCGTATTCGTCTCCGATGACGATGTTGATACCTTTTCTCCCAGCCCTTCCGGTACGCCCCGCGCGGTGTATAAAGACATCGACATCCTTTGAAAGCTGCATCTGTACGATGTAATCAATGTCGGCAATATCGAGTCCTCGGGCGGACAAATCGCTGGTAATCAATATCCGCGTTTTACCCGATCTGAACCGAGCGATAATTTGTTTTCGCTCGGAACCGTTCAGTTTACCGTATAGCGGCACGGCATCGATCTTTTTATATTGCAGCTTTTGTGCAAGGTTTTCAACTTCTTGTGCAGGCGCCGTAAAAATGAGCATTTTTTTGGGGGAATCCACTGTTGCAGTGTTCAAAGCATGAATTAACGCACGTAAGGTATCGGCTTTGCCGCGCCGCTCGCTCAAAAGAGCCCAATGCTCGATGGACTTTTGCAGTACACCCGTATTTGCAATCGAAATATGATCCGGTAATGTAGCGGTTTCTGAACGCCGCAAAAAAACGTTGAGTAATGCACTATTTTTTCTGTTAAAAGTTGCCGAACACGCAAGCGCCTGCACATCTTGCGGCAGCGCTGCAAGAACGGTTTGCAGCGCATCTCTGCTTTCCCTCGTAAGCTGCCGGTCTGCTTCGTCAATCACTACAGCTTTTATTTCTTGCAGCTTGAGCTTCTTTAGTCCGATCAAATCGGAAATACGCGCCGGTGTTCCGATGATTACGGCAGGTTTTTCTTTTAATCCGTCTATTTGCCGTTTTAGCGAGCTGCCGCCGACACAGAGCAGCGTCTTAAAACATTTAGTATCAACTCCTTGTAATTGTGCAGCCGCTTCTTTAATTTGAGATGCAAGCTCTACCGTCGGACTTAAAATAAGAATACGCGGAGCGGTTGACTTTTTCTCTTCCTGCATCAGCCGAGTTAAAAGCGGCAGCAAAAAGGCAAAGGTTTTACCCGTGCCGGTTTCGGATTCAAAAAAGACGCTTTTGCCTTCTAAGGCAAGCGGTATTACTTTTTCTTGTATAGGGGTCAAGTGTATAATCCCTCCGGCGGCAAGTGTTTCAACAAAAGGTTTGTACAGCGGCAAATCCAAAAAGTCAGTCATTCGGCAAGGATAGCATATTGTTACGGTAAATGCTATAATCGTGAGTGTATCCGCCAGAGCAGTCTCACCGGATGTTTTATATAACCCCGCAGAATAATCGAGGCTGCGATTTTGATTTATTTATCCGGTGAGACTGCTCTGAGATGCTTAAAAATAAAAAAAAGAGGCTTATTTTGAAAATAGGGATTGATACGCTCGGATGCGATCATGGCAGATCGGGGATCGGGGCATACATTCTTTCATTAGTACATAACTTGCCAAAAACCGAGCACAGTATTCAGCTTTTTGGGCACGAATTGGATAAATATACCTATACGTCGGGTGTTGAAGGGGTCAAATACACCTGCGTCTCCGTCGGGGATTCTGCTTTTGCCGAGCAGACATGGCATCATCTCTCTTTTAATAGCTTTGCTCGTAAGCAGCAATATGACATTGTTTTATTCCCGTCGGGCACAAAGCTTTTACCTATGCGTTTTGAGGTTCCTGCGGTACTGGTTATGCAGAATATACTTGGGGATAACTCCCAAGGGTATTTAAAAAACATATCATCACTTGTATCAAAATTAACGCTCAGAGCTATCAAAGGTATCATCAGCCCCAGTAATTATATCAAGAATAATCTGCTTAAAAACGGTCTTACGGAAGATAAAATTAGGGTTATCCACAACGGAATCGACACCGAGCTGTTTCATCCGCATAACCTGCAAGCGCAGGAAGCGCTGATGATTAAGCCTTTTGCTATTCGGCGTCCATACATTATTTATGCCTCGCGGATTATTCATCCTGAAAAACGGCATATCGAGTTGATAAATGCTTTTTCTATCTTTAAGCAAAAAACAAAGGCGCCGCATCGGCTGGTAATTGCCGGAGCGGACGGTGAACAGGCGGAACAGGTGCATCAGGCTGTTCTTCGCTCTCCCTTTGCATCGGACATCTTGCTTACCGGATATTTCCCGCACGAAAATCTTCCGCTCCTCTATTCTGCAGCGGATCTTTGTGTGTTTCCGTCGCCCGTCGAAGGAGTCGGCTTGCCGGTAATCGAAGCGATGGCTTGCGGTATTCCGACCGCCTGCGTCCGTGCAGGTGCACTACCGGAAATTGCAGGCGACTGCACCTGCTATTTTGAACCCGATAAGCCGGAAGAGATTGCCTCAGTCATCGGCAGCCTTATCAACGATACCGCCGGTGCAAATAAAGAGCGGCGGCAAAAACTGATTGATGCAGGAATAGAATGGGTAAAGCAATACAGCTGGAAAAAAACGGCGGAAGAAACGCTTGCCTATTTGGAGACTATTAGATAATTGATGATAATTAGGGTAAATGCATCAGGCTGTTTTTTTTAAACCCCGCGGAAACTTTATTTCGGTAGCGGGAGACCGTCGGGGCGGATGTCGGCGTATCGGCCGGAATTATTCCAATAGGCATAGCCTTCATCAATGGAATCCTTGATGCCGATAATCTGCCGCTGCACATAATCTTCATTATAATACTTTTTGTCGTAGGATACGGGAATGTAAAACGCCTGTGTCCACGGTCGGATAATCACTTTATTGTGCGCAATAATCTTGTTCCGGTAGGAGCCTTGCTGATAAATACGGTACGGGCGTTCCTCAGCGGGTTTTTGCGCAAGAAAGCTTTGCCGGAAATGGCTGGGATAAAACATCGGGCATATCACATCAACGTAGTCGGCAAGTACTTCCACCTCCTGCCCCGTGCGCGCTCCGGTGCGGTACCATCCGTTCGCCCCGTAAATATCGATTGAAATCGGCGCGTGAATTTTTTCCCGGGCATAGGCAAGAAAGGACATGATTGCACTTTCCTTATCCATACCCTGTTCTTGCGCAGGGTATCGCGCCGCATAGAGATTCTCTCCATCGGTAGGGAAGCGGATATAGTCGAACTGAACTTCATCAAAACCTCTCCGGATCAGCTCTTCCGCAATAGCCGTATTGTACTTCCACACATTTTCGTTGTAGGGGTCTACCCAATATTCTTCAATCGGCTCTGCCGTTTCGTCAACGGTTTTATAACCCTGCCACGGGTTACCGTTTTTATCCTTTACCGCATATACATTTTTTCGGTATCGATACAGCTGCTTATCTTTGAACACGACGATGCGGGCAACGAGGTAGACGTTACGTTCTTTCGCTTTTGCGGTAAAATCTTCAAGCTGAATAAAGGGGCGCACCGCTCCCACTGCCTGTATTTCTTCATCCTGCGAATCGTAGCGGACAAAACCGAAATCATCTTTCATATCGATAACGAGCGTGTCGAGCTTATTTTGTTCAAGCAGGTCAAAGTAACGCTGCAAACCGGCAGCCGTCCTTGCCTGATACGCCGGTAGATACACTCCTTTCCGTCCCGTAGCGCGGCGGAGATATTCCGTTTTCCGTGTTTTTTCTCCTTCGTCGAACAGCCACAATTCCGAAAGACTGACTGCTTTGCCGAGCCGCGTCATCCGTTGCGGTATCCACGCCGAAAGAGGCTGTGAGGCAATACGTTTCAGGCTGAATTCTATTCCTTTTAGTCGGTTGGGAGCGGGTGCTGGCAGCATCAGCGGTATTTCAAACAAGCCGCCGTTTTTACAGCCGATGATGGATACCGCAGCAGGGCTGAGTCCGTCGATGCAGCGTGCAGCTGTAATGCTGTCCGTCCACTCCGCGACAGCATAGAAGCGTTTTGCCGTCCAATCGAGCTGGTACAGTTTGCCGGTAAATGTTTGCGCAGCATACACCTCCTGTTTTTGCTGATGGGTATACACAACAATATCTGAAATTTCTTCATCGCTTTCCGGTCCGGGGATAAGTCCCTCGCTCAAAGGTTGCCATTTGTCGGAAACGGACGGCTGTTTCCATGCCACGCCGTAGATGGAGTGGGAGGCAAGGACGGTTAGCTGCGGATTTCCCTGCGCATCCGGCAAATCGAGCACGCAGACAGCTTTTAATCCGTTGACCTGAGTATGGCAGCCGAGATTGCACCAATGCCGTCCGCCGTCTTCGCTTAAAAATACGGCGCTGTTTGTTGCGGTAATAAGGGTATCGGGGCGGGACGGATGCGCTTCCAAATCTTTTAACATCTGAGGCTTTTTAATAAAGGATTTTTCCCCATCGGGTATCTTTTTTATCACTTTTATCGGAAGGCCATTGTTGATATAGTCAAACCGTATTAAATCATTTGAGCGTGCAATGCCGTTATCGGTGAGGAAAAACCATGTATTCCCGCTTCTGATAATTTTACGCACCGCAGCCGTATCCCAAATCTTTTGTGTGGACACCGAGGTAAGTCTATATAATCCGTCTTGCGTACCTGCCAGAAGGAAATCCTGCGCATGAACCGACATCGCAGTAACAAACAATAAAACAATCAACAGCCGTTTCATAGGGGGCAATTATAACTTATATAATAACGGGGGTCTATGGAAATCTTGCTTATTTACTGCAAATTGAATACACTGTGATATTATGGAAAAGAAACTGTTTGTTTTACTGATGACGTTTGTGCTCTTTTTGTTTTCTTGTACTACCGGCAATAATATGATGGTGCCGGATATGCCGTCAAGCGAGACGAGAACACTTGCAGAAGAAATCGTAAAAGAGCTGAATTTCGTACGGACAAATCCTAAGCAGTATGCGGCGGAAGTATTGGAACCGCGGCTTAAATACTTTGATGGGAACATGTATGCCGAACCGGGAAAAGTCCGGCTTTTGACCCAAGAAGGTATTGCACCATTACAGGAATGTATCCGGGTACTAAAGACTACGGCTGCTGTGGAACCTTTAACCTTGGAAACGGGGCTGTGCCGTTCGGCACAATGGCTTGCGGATGATCAGGCGCGTACCGGAGAGATGGGGCATACGGGGAGCGATGGTTCCGACCTTGCTACCCGCATCAACCGCTATGGTACATGGGGTGTGCTTTGCGGCGAAAACTGCGCTTACGGCAGCGTTACGGCACGGGAAATCGTTGTTCAGCTTTTGATCGATGACGGAGTTCCGAGTAGGGGACACCGAATCAACATCCTAAAACAGGAGTTTAAGAAGGTTGGTATCGGCTTTAACGAGACCGGAAATGCACCGTATGGCGCCGTTACCGTAATGGATTTTGCGGGCAGTTATATTTCACAATAAATTTTTAGAGATGCCCGACGAGTTTTACTTTAAGTCTTTATATTGTAATGACTTAAAGCAAAACATCGCAAGTAAATCTAAGGAAAACCTCTAAAAAACTGAGGTTTTTAGAGGTTCCCTCTAGAAATACTAAAAGTTTTTTTGTTAAAATTTTACTTATTTTTTTATGAATACCCTCTTTTTTTTGTGGGATATTTACGATATAATATTCTTTATTCAAAATCAAGCATTTTACCGGGAGTGAGCATGGACGCAAGCAAAGAGGCAGTTGACAACACAAAAAAATATAAACCGACAGTACATTTATGGAGTAGTGTCCGTATAAAGTTCGTAGTTATTATTGTTATTATTTTGCTTGTCGTTATTTCAAGTGTTGCCACATCTCTTGCCATTACCATTATTCGCCCATATAAAGATTTACTTTCGAACAGTCTCTTGTTGCAAACAAAAATATTGCTCGATAACCTTGAATTACGGGTTCAAACTCATTTTTCGGATCCCAATCAGGAAGATTTTGATCTTTTGTTATTGAATCGCGTTACTTTTCCCGAAGCAAAATATGTCGTTGTTACAGGCAGGAGCAATCTTCCCGGGCGGACAGGGCTTCATTATGTCCTCGCGACCGACTATCAGGATATCACTAAAATGATTAATACTCATCGGTATATTCCCGGAGAATCTCAGTTTTATCCTGAAGGAATCGAAGAAATCTTACAAAAGCTGACGCATATCAATAACGAGGCCTCAATAATCGTTCAGCAGTACATCGACTCGCTTCAACTACTCACGAATGAGATGGATGAACTGAATATACATCGTGATCCATATATGCTTAAACGCCAAACTGAAATTCAGGCAAATATCAGACATCTGGAAGCAAAGCTGCAAGCTAATCTTTCGGCGCTGGCCGATCAAGGTTTTGGTTCATATCCTGACTATTCAATGCAGAATCTTTCAAAAAAACGAACCGAGTATTTATTTTACGAACCTATTATCTATTATAATCCTGCAAATCCGCAAGAGAGCGTGCAGGGTATCGTATTTGTTGATGTTTCGGTAGAAAATCTATTGAAAAAAATAAACGAACAGCAAAACCGATTGATTCGCCTTATTGTCAAAATCTCATTGGTTGTGTTGATTGCAGGTATCTTTACCGCATGGATCCTTAGCTCATTATTTGTACGTCCGCTCGGTCTATTGGCAGCGCATGTTGCATTAATTCGCGATACCGAAGATAAAGAGAAATTGGCCGGTAAGTCAGTTCAAGTTACTTCACGAGACGAATTTGGAATGCTGGGAACAACGATTAACGATATGACTGAAAGATTGGCCGCCGCTGCTGCTATTTCTAAAGATTTAAAGGTTGGGAAAGAAATACAAAAGATGTTTATCCCGCTGGATCTCAGTTCCTCCGGCAGAAAGCTGACAACGGGTAGCCATCGCGACCTCTATTCCGAGTTTTTCGGGTACTATGAAGGTGCGCACGGTGTTTCGGGTGATTATTTTGATTATCGGAAATTGGATGCTTTCCACTATGCTGTTATAAAGTGCGATGTTGCAGGGAAGGGGGTTCCTGCTGCCCTTATTATGGTAGAAGTTGCGACTTTGTTTCAAAATTATTTTCAAAATTGGAACTATAAACGCGATGGCTATAACCTCAGCAATATCGTTATGCGGATTAATGACGTTATCGAATCGCACGGATTTGTGGGACGTTTTGCTGCATTCAGCCTTTGTATTATCAATATGCGTGTCGGCGATGCGTATTTTTGTAATGCCGGCGATAATATTGTTCATATCTACGATAAGCAGACACGGCGTTTGAAAAGCTATACATTGCGTTCAGGCTCAGCAGCCGGAGCCTTTTCTTCAGAGATGATAAATCTTAATGGCGGATACCCTGTTGAAAAAATACACTTGAATTGTGGAGATATACTGTTCCTTTATACTGACGGTATTGAAGAATCGAAACGAAAGCTTCGTGTGCCGATTTTGAAGTCGAAGGATGGTTCCGATCCTATACTGTTGGAGGATAATGGCGATAGTAGTCATCTGCTGGGTACCGACAGCGAAACATTGGGAAAAGATAGGGTTGAAGCGATTATTGAGGCTGTTTTTGCCCGAAAAAAATTTACGCTCAAAAAACGGCAGAGTGATTTTATCTACGAACAGATGGATTTTGATTTTTCTTCGTGTAATGGAACGATTGAAGATGCTGTTTTGGCACTTATTTCCGTTGAAAAAGTCTTTAGAATGTATAAAGACAGCTCCGCGCAATCCTTTGATTGTGTCCAAGTGGATAAAAAAATTGATGCATTCTTGAGTAAGTGCTTCTTGCAATATGATATTTACTGTTGCGACAAGGCGCCTCATCCTATTTACGATGAATATGTTTACTACCAACAAATAAAGGAAGATATTCAATACGATGATTTAACCATCCTCGGCATTGCACGGCGCGTACCGGTGTAAATAATTTGTTTTGATACGCTTGACATTTTTCCGATTGTGGTTTATCTTAGGCGCCGTACATCGCAGGGTAGAGCAGTTGGCAGCTCGTCGGGCTCATAACCCGGAAGTCGTAGGTTCAAGTCCTACCCCTGCTAGGTTTGAAAAGGCATCCTTATTTAAGGATGCCTTTTTTTGGATTCTCAATGCGCGAAGTTTTAAATAAAATTTCGCGCATTTTTTTATTCGTGCGATGGTTTAATACCCCGACGCTTGCGTCGGGGTTGTTTATTGAGCCCTTTTTTCAGTAAAAGGGGGAAAACGCATCAGAGAAATAAATCAAATACCACAGAATAAAGAGGCTGTGAGACCATTTGAACCGCGAAGTGGTTCAACTCTGGTTGAACAGCCTCTTTATTCTGCGGGCGTGTATTAAAGGATCTGATGCGTTTTACCCCGAAGCGATAGATTGACTTTTTTATAGTGCTATAGTATAGTCGTCTGTCTAGTATATTGAGGAAGGTTTATTTTCAGCCGCTAAAGATAGCGCGGCTGAAAAACACGGCGAGTTCGCTTTCGCGAACGTCGCTTATTGACGTATGCGCGTTTCGCGCATCAATGCAACAATCTCCAAAATTGATATTTTGTTCGGTCGTTGCATTTTAAGGAAATTTGGCTTTCCTCGCTATCCCGATATCTTTTAGGCGGATAATGCGCCTGATAACTATATATAGAAGGAGTCTAGTTTTATGAAACGGACATTTCAACCGAGTAGAACGAAACGTTTGCGCCGTCATGGATTTCGTGCGCGTATGGCAACACGCGGAGGGCGCGCTGTTTTAAAAAGCCGCCGTGCAAAAGGACGCTATAAGCTTTCCGTATCCGACGAAAAAAAGAGTTACTAAGAGTTTTAACACATGGAGCGCTCTTGTTTACCTAAAGAAGAGCGCCTTTGCGGCGCCGTGCGGATACGGGAAATGTTTAAAATAGGACACCGCTATAGCTGCGACGGCGCGAAGTTGTTCGTTTTACCGAATAAATTACCATATAATCGTTTTGTTTGTACATTTAAGCGACATTACGGTTCTGCTGTACAAAGAAATAAAGCGCGCCGTTTATCTAAAGAGGTATACCGGCAAATGAAATCCCAGCTTGTAATAGGGAAGGATATTCTTTTGCTTATATTTCCGGGGCACGATACTTTTTCTCTACGTATGGCTCAGCTGGACTGTTTGTTTAAAAAAGCGGATATGTTCTCTATTCGATCTCAATAATATGAAACACAATTATCTGAAAACGATTGAGCGTATTTTTACGTCTTTATTATGTGCGGGGGTAAAGGCATACCAAAAGTGTATTTCTCCCTTGTTTCCGCCTTGTTGTAGATATTATCCCACCTGTTCTCATTACGCCCTTGAAAGCCTGACCAAATACGGGCCTGTTAAGGGAGGGTATTTAGCGGTAAGACGAATCCTTAGATGTCATCCTTTTCATAAGGGAGGGTATGATCCCGTTCCCTAGGAGATTCGTTTATGAATAAAAATACCGTTATTGCAATGGTCCTTTCCGGTCTTGTCATTGCAGCTGCGATGTTTGTGCAATACAAATTTTTTCCTCCTGCACCCGTACAGCAACAGCCGTCTACCACCGCTTCTACAACGGAGCAGCAGGCAGAAGTTCCGCAAAATACCTTTGTAGCGGAGACCGCTCCCGCCGATTTCGGAGTGCTGGAAACTCCTGACGAAACCGTTATCGGTGAGCAGACTGTTACCGTTAAAACCGATATTGCGGAAATCACGCTTACAAACCGAGGTGGCGATATCATTTCGTATAAGCTGTTGGAGCACAGCAGTTCCAAAGGCGATTCTTATGTGGAATTGGTAAAAAACCTAACCGATCGGAATAGAGCATTCTCGATTGCGCTGGGCGGTGCTCAGGCTTCCGCTTTAAATCAATTCTTTAATGTCAAAGAAGAAACGGTAAATGGAAAGCAGATTGTCGGCTTTTTTAAGACAATTTCGATAAAGAACCAAGACGGTTCCGTATCTTCATTTACGCTTGCTAAAAGATATACCTTTCTGCCTGATGACTATATGTTTGAACTTGCCGTTACAATAAGCGGCGATGCCGATATGAAAGGGCTGAATTTTGATAATGCAGGGTATACGCTGAGGACAATGCCTCAAATCGGTCCCGACTGGGATGCAAAAGCAGACCGTTACGAATACCGGCGCTTTTTTTCTTACATAAACGGAAAGAAAAAAGACACTGCATTAAAAGCCAACCAGACCAAAGTGATTACGGATTCCGTTCCGTGGGCGGGAATTTCAGGCAAGTATTTCAGCCTTATCGTTATTCCTTCGATTCCCGCACAGCAGATATTGTATTCCGCTGCACAGCCTAATGCGGATACGGTACAAGACGGCCAGCTGTTTTTTTCGCGGCCTGTGATTACCGGCAATAAGGCAACCGACGTATACCGTATCTACCTCGGCCCTTGTTCCGAAAATATTTTAAGTACTTACAATATTCCATCAAAAAATAACTACAACTATGATAATCTGCGGATTGATACGGTCGCCGTTTCCAGCGGGATTTGGCGTCCGCTTGAGGTATTGCTTAAATGGCTGTTGCAATTCTTCTATAAACTTATTCCGAACTGGGGTGTTTCGATTATCCTTGTAACAATTTTGATAAAGGTTATCTTTTTCCCGCTTACCAAGAAAAGCTCGGAATCAACGCAGCAAATGCAAAAAATGCAGCCTAAGATTCAGGAATTACAGGCGAAATATAAAGGAAAACCGCAAAAGCTGAACGAGGAGATGGCTAAGCTTTACAAAGAAGCCGGTTATAACCCTCTTTCGGGTTGTCTGCCTTTATTGATCCAATTGCCGATCTTGTTTGCAATGTACCGGCTGTTTAATAACTATTTTGAATTCCGCGGTGCAATGTTTATTCCTCATTGGATACCGGATTTGTCTGTCGGTGATAGTGTTTTGCAGTTTCCCAATCCCATTCCCTTCCTCGGATGGACGGAGCTGCGTATTTTGCCGATTGTCTATGTGATTTCGCAGATGGTGTTTGGAAAGATAACGCAAACTCCCACAAGCGATCAGCAGCAAAATAGCACAATGAAAGTTATGCTCTACGGTATGCCGTTATTCTTCTTCTTTATGTTCTATAATGCGCCGTCAGGATTGCTGCTCTATTGGACAAGCACGAACTTCTTGATGCTCGTTCAACAGCTCATCATTAAGGCAATGATGAAGAAAAAGGAGGGTCGGAAATGATCTATGAATTCGAAGGAAAAACCGAACGTGATGCTATAGATAAAGCAATCGCCGAGCTTGGCGTAGAGGCGGATCAGTTCGATGTGGAAATCGTCGAAATTCAAAAAAACTCGCTTTTTAAGAAAGGCTATGCCAAAATTCGCGTGCATATTGACGATAAAGCCGCTGCGGGGAAGCCTATTGTTGATACTCCCCATCAACCGGCGCCTTCACACGAGGTCGCTACGGATAAAAAAGCTGAGCTGGTGAAATTTATCGGCGAGCTTATTCAGGCAATGGGATATACCGCAAATATCGAAATCCTTTCACACGAAGAACATAAGCTGCTTATACGGCTTTCATCCGAAGATTCCGCTATTTTAATCGGAAAGAAGGGAAAAAATCTGGATGCGCTCCAACTGATCGCCAATGTGTATGCCGGCAAAATCGGCATCTCTGAGCGGATCATGCTTGATTGTGAAAATTATCGGCTTCGCCGTGAAGAATCGTTGGTACGGCTTGCCTATACCACCGCCGATCAAGTTGTAACAACGAAGGCTTCAGTGTTGCTTGAACCGATGAATCCCTATGAACGCAGACTTATTCACAGTACGCTTACCGATATTCGGGATGTCGATACAAAGAGCGAAGGGGAAGGTTTATACAAGCAAGTGCGTGTATTGTATAAAGGGCTTTAGTGAATGAGGCGGTGTCTTGTTCTTCTTGCTCTTTTGGCAGGCTGTTCTCTTTTTGCGCAGGATATCGGTAATGTACCGGATTCGGTGATTTCGGCGCTGGATTCATTTTTATCCGCTGAGCAGCGGATAGAATTGCTTAAGCAAGGACATCTTTTCCGCTCAGTGTATAATAAAGAAAACGCTGTGCCGCGGCTCGTGCCGCTTTTTGCTGTGCCCCAGACATTTGCAGAAAATTGGGATAAGGGTAATCCCACTTTTTTAATAGAGGCGTTGTATTTGCATAAAAAGACGCAAGGCAGCATAAAAGATGTAGAGAAAATATCCTGTATTCTGCGTTCCGTTTCAAAATTGGAAGGACTGCAATATTATTCGAGCAGTCGAAAAAAGATGCGGACGCTCTACGAAGCATCGTATATTATCGACGATCCTAAAACGGAAGGGAGAGTTGCCGATCCTGTTGACAATCCTTCCACGGATTTTTCGGTCTATGTGGTGCAAAAGGATTTAACCTTCGATAAAAATATTTATCGTTATCGGTTTTGCTCAGATTTCGATTCTGCAGGGTTCATTTCTACAAATATCGGTGTATTAAAGTATTCGATATTTAAAGCGATTGAACCTGAAAATTTAGAGGCGTCGATTGCCGTAACCGATCTTGGAGAATATCTGCTGATACACATGTTGACACGCGCCGATTTTACCGCCCCTTCCGTTTTTCGGGAGCGAGTGCAAAATTCGTTTAGAACACGGGGAGAAGCTGTGTACGGATGGTTCATTGCACAATATGAGAATAGCGCAGCATCTTGATGGAGGAACTATGCGGGTGAATAAAATTGCGGTATTGGTTTTACCGATTACTTTTTTGATTATTGCGACAGCAGCTGCTGCTGCGATTATTTTAACGGGAGATTCTGAAAAAGGAAGAAAAATGAACGCAATAAGTGCAGAATTACAAAAGGACGGCGTCTATGCCGTTATCGATACGAATAAGGGCGATATCGTTTTGGAATTGTTCTATAAGGAAACGCCCATGACGGTATGTAACTTTGTCGGATTGGCAGAAGGAACATTGGACGCTGCAAAGGGAAAGCCTTTTTATGACGGCTTAACCTTCCACCGTGTCATCGCGAATTTTATGATTCAGGGCGGCGACCCCGACGGTAAAGGAACCGGCGGGCCGGGTTATCGCTTCCCTGATGAGTTTGTTGACAACCTCAAGCATAATACCGCCGGTATCCTTTCGATGGCAAATTCGGGACCGGGAACAAACGGGTCGCAGTTTTTTATTACCCACGTACCGACCCCGTGGCTTGACGGAAAGCATACGGTATTCGGCCGTGTTGTAAAGGGACAGGATGTTGTAAACAAGATCGTGCAGGGCGACCGTATGAATTCCATATCGATTATCCGCAAAGGCTCTGAGGCGCAAAAGTTTACCGCAACCCAGAAAGATTTTAACGCTTATCTTGCAGGAGCCGAAGAACGGGCAAAACAGCGTACCACTTTAAGACGTGAAAAGAATGAGGCTTTGATAAAACAAAAGTTCCCCAATGCCGTTAAGAATGAAAACGGTATCTTCTATACCATTATAAAAGAAGGTAAAGGAGTTAAAGCTCAAGCAGGTAAAACCCTGACTATGAAATATAAGGGATCTTTGCTGGACGGTACGGTGTTCGACGATTCCGATATGCATGAACCGCTGAAATTTGTTGCGGGAGCGGGGCAGCTCATTGCCGGCTTCGACCAGCAAGCCATGCAAATGGCTGTCGGTGAAAAACGAACGATTGTTATTCCGCCGGAACTTGGATACGGTTCACGCGGTGCAGGCGGAGTTATCCCTCCCGACAGCTATTTGGTATTTGAACTTGAGTTGCTGTCGGTAAAGTAACCGTCAGAATAACCTGTGAATTGACTACGCATTTTTTTTGTGCTAGTATTTTAAGGATATTTATCATAAATAAGGATGTAAATAATGAATGCGATTCCATTGTTGCAGCAAGCCGCATCGGGGGGTAGTTTTATTCCGCTTCTCGCTCTCGGTCTTATCTTTGTAATTTTCTACGTTTTTATTATCGGCCCTCAAAAAAAGGAGCAGAAAAAAACGCAAGAAATGATAGCCTCCGTTCAAAAGGGTGACAAAATTATCACAATCGGCGGTATTCACGGTGTTGTGTCTTCCGTAAAAGAAACGACGATCATTCTGAAAGTTGACGATAATTGTAAGCTTGAAATGAATCGTTCCGCAATCGGGAGCGTTATTTTGGATGAAAAGACAAAAGCAAGCCGTCTGGCAAATGTGCCGGAAAAGACTTCTCCGTTTGCTACTCTCTTTAAAAAGAAAGAAAAGAAAGTTGAAGATTCCAGCTCCGAAAAACCGCAGCCGCCCGATTTTTCCGGCGAAGCGGAGTAAAAACGTACCGTATAGGAACGTATCGGCTGATAAGCGTTCATGCTGTGCATAACCGCAGTATGAACGTTTATTTCCGTTAGATGAGGAGATAGACATGAGAAAGCGAACTCGATTCGTGATTGTGCTGGCTGTACTAGGCCTCTGCTTTGCATTTTTATATCCTACCCTTAAATGGTATTTTTGGACAGATAAAGACGATAAGGCGCTGGCTCTCGGCTCCAGAGAAAAAATTAAAGATTATGTCATAAATATGACAAAAACGGATATCGACGCATTAATCGCATCTGCGAAGCAAGGCGATTCCAATCCTGTTCCGGCAAAATATGATCCGCTTATTAGTGCTGCAAAGAAGAATTTAAAAAGTCTCGGCAAAGAGCAGCCTTCCGTGTGGACGGCAGGCGCATTGCTTGCGGCATTCCCTGAAAATTCTGAGGATAAAGCACGGGCTGCAATGAGTCCCGTAATGGAAGATTCATACCGAAATAAGATACTCGGTATCAAAAATGCACAGGCAAATGCGGTAAAGCTCGGACTTGACCTTTCCGGCGGTATGAGCATCATCATTAAGGCCGATTTAAGTGCGGTAACCGGCGATAGCGGCGATACGACTACTTCGGCAAAAAAAGAGGCGATGAATTTAGCCATCGATACCATTTCAAGCCGCATCGATAAATTCGGTCTGACCGAACCCGTTATCAGACAACAGGGTGATGACCGTATCTATGTTGAAATCCCCGGTGCAGCCGATGCCGATAAGATCAACTCGATTATCATGGGGCGCGGCTTGCTTGCATTCCATATCGTAGACGACGATGCAACTCAAGCTTTTTATTCCTATTATAATGCTAACCCGACGCATACGTTTGATGCGGATTATAATCTCATCAATCCTTCGATTATTCCTGCAGATACCAAGGTACTCGGCGTATATAGCAAGGATGCGTACGGTTTGGATGAACGGCAGGGCTTCCTTGTTATTAAGAAAGAGGCTGCTCTTGAAGGCAGACACCTGCAGCGGGTAAGCACGACGACCAGCCAAACCAATGAGCCGTTGGTTGTATTCGAACTCGATAAGGAAGGTGCGGAAATCTTTGCAACCGTTACGACTGAAAACCAAGGCAAACGGCTGGCTATTGTATCCGATGATAAAATAAAGTCGGCGCCGAATATCAAGGAACCGATTACCGGCGGTACGGGAACCATCAGCGGGTTCAGTGCAGACGAGGCGGAAAACCTTAAAACAATTTTACGTACTGCATGGCTTAATGTACCGCTTGAATTGGAAAACCAGCAGGTGATAGGCGCCAGCATGGGTGAGCAAGCGATCAATCAAGGTTTAATGGCGCTGCGATGGGGGCTAATTGCTGTTTTGGCGTTTATGCTGATTTGGTATCGCGCTGCCGGCATTAATGCCTGTGTCGCACAGATATTGAACCTTTATATCGTGTTCAGCGTACTTTCCGCATTTAACCTTACGCTCACGCTGCCGAGTATCGCGGGTATGATTTTGACCATCGGTATGGCGGTTGATGCCAACGTTGTTATCTTTGAGCGAATTAAAGAAGAACTTGCATTGCATAAGAGTAGGGAGGCTGCTATTCAAACCGGTTTTGCTCATGCATTCTGGGCGATTATGGACTCCAATATCACAACCTTTATTGCAGCTCTGTTCTTGTCGATACTGGGAACCGGACCGATCAAAGGATTTGCTTACAGCTTGACAATCGGTGTTGTTTCTTCCGTATTTACAGCTCTTTTTGTTTCACGGTTGATCTTTGATTTCGGCACGGAAACATTACATCAGAAGAAGCTGCATATTACTTGGAGGTCACTCGTATGAAAAAAACGATAAAATTCAGCAAGCTTTTCGGTGTTATGGTTGTCGTAAGCTGCGCACTTATTATTTCCGGTATTGTAGGTCTTTTTACTAAAGGAATTAACTTCGGTATTGACTTTCAGGCAGGATTTATCGAGAAAGTACGGTTCGCGCCTTCTGCATTCATTTTAACGTATAGCGGCGAGAAAAATATACAGGTAGCACAAAATTCCCAAGGGATTGATATTACCGTTATTTCGGTGGATGCTGAAAATAAGGTTGTGTCCTTTAAGTATGCCGAATACCCCACCGTTGGACAGTTTATCGAAGCTGTACAGCAGCAAATTGATGGTGTACAGGCAAAAGTGCTTGCAAAGACCGATACCGCATTACAAAGCGTGTTTATTACTTCGGAGATTTCCCGTCTTACAACGGAGCCATTCCGCGTTCATTATATTCCTGATCAAATACAGCCGATCGATGCAGATGAAGTGCGCCACGCACTTGCATCCGTCCCTTCGGTTTCGGTACAGCAGGTCGGCGAATCACGCGACCGTGTGTTCCAAATTCGATTACCTGATAACGGCACATACACCAATGCAAATGCCGAACTGCGGGCATTGATAAACACTGCGTTGGTAGCAGCTTATGAAGCGGATAATTTTGCCGTATTGAGTACCGATTTTGTCGGCTCTCGCTTTTCCGGTTCGCTTGCTCGCCAAGCGATACTTCTGGTAATTGGCGCATTATTCTTAATCTTCATTTACGCTTTAATCCGTTTCCGTTGGACATTTGCATTGGGCGCCGTACTTGCGCTGGTTCACGATGTTTTGATTATGATTACCTTCATCGTGTGGACGCAGATGGAGTTTAATTCCACCACCATTGCAGCAATTTTGACAATTGTCGGATACTCAATAAACGACACGGTCGTCGTATTCGACCGTATCCGCGAAAATATCCGGCTGAATCCGAAACTTGCATTAGTTGATGTTTTAGATCTTGCACAAACGGAAGTATTAAGCAGAACGATTATCACAACCGTTACCACAATGCTTGCCGCTATTTCGCTTTACATCTTTACATCCGGCAGTATGAAAGACTTTGCGCTTGCCTTATTGGTAGGTATGATAAGCGGTGTATATTCGACAATCTACATTGCCGGCGCTTGTATCACCTTCTTTTCCGGTAACAAACGGGCAGGTGAGTTGGCGCTCGGCAGTGAAAAAAGAACTCCCGTTCCCGAAGTAACGGTGTAATTACTAGACACGCCTCTAAAATTGTGAACCTCTAAAAACTGTTGGTTTTTAGAGGTTTTTTTTCCTTTTAGTCGAAAAAAAGGCAAAGTCCGTAGACGTTTTTGCATCCGGCAGCTTTTAATATATGAGCACAGGCTTCGAGCGTCGCGCCGGTGGTCATTACATCATCGAGCAAGATGAGCGTCTTAGGAACGGTCTTTGCTGCAAGTTTTATTTTTCCCTGCAAATTCACTGCGCGTTCTGTCTTGGACAGTTTTTTTTGCGGAGTGCTATCCTGCCGTCTTAAACACCGGTATATTGCTGGTTTTGGATAAACCGATAAATCCTTTACAAGATCTTCAATTTGATCCCAGCCTTTTTCTCGCAATTTTTTGGGGCGTGGCGGTACCGGTACGAGTGGAATACTCATAAGTTTCGGATGTTGTGTGAGAAAACTGTGGATAAGCGGTGCAAATGCGGTGGAAAAACTGCGAATATTATTATTCTTCCAAACAGGTAGTAATTTTTGCCCAAGTCCGATATAGGGAAAAAGCGTAAAAATACGATCGCAGGCAGGTTTTTGCTTTTCCACCTTTTCGTCATCGGACGGTCTACAGCGGGTACAATACTCATGTTCGGAAATGAGGATCTTTCCACAATGTTTGCAGCGGGATTCAGCTTTTTGTGACTGCTTCTCCGCATCAGTAGCGGCAATATACGGTATGAATTCGGTTTGAATGCAATGATTACAGAGCGGTAATCCCGCTTCGCTTATGTTTCCGCAGAGACGGCACGGTTGCGGAAATAAAAGATTGCTATAAAATTTACGCGCTATATTTTTTGCGTGATGTAAAAATGCTATACGCTTCATATAATCTCCTATAACAAGGCTGATTTTTTCAGCCTTGTTATAGTCTTATATAGCACGAGAAAGAAAATGGCTTGTTTTTATTGATCTTCGACAGAAGTTTCTTCAGAATTTATCATAACATCAGTGTTTTCGTTTTCCGTTTTTGCTGCCTTTCTCTCTTTTTCAGCTTGCTTTGCTGCAAGGGCGATTTGCAACTGCTTTTGTCGGTTTTCTTCAAGCTGCTCCGTATCGTTAAAAAAGTCATACGCCTTTTTTATATCGTCATAATGGAATGGAATGCTGTCGATATAGTCGTCGATTGCTAATTTTCCATCGAGCGTTTGTACCTGAAAACCTTCAAGCAAGAGATATTTTTTCCCATCTTTCAGCAAAAAACTGAATCGTACATGGTTTGCAATTTTCCCTTCAGCAACAAGTCTGCTTATTGTCTCTGCAGATGATGCATAAGCATAAAGAGTTGTTTCACCAAGGTACCGATGACCGTTCTGTCTATGCTGGGAATCGGCAAGAGTGCTTATGCTGAAAAAACGGTCGAGTATAGCCTTCATTCCGGTATTTACGGAAAAATCGAGCCGATAGGTATACAGCATCGTATCGACTTTGAAACTAATAAAATCGTCTTTTGCTTTGGGCATTACACAGCAGTTAATAGCGTATACCACGTCAAAATGGTTATTTTCCGTATTAACCGTAACACCGGTAACTGTCGGTTCCGTATACAACGCCTTAGCCGGCAATGTCGTACAAGCTGTAAGGCAGAATGCACAAACAGCCGCCGGAATCAAAATGATTTTTAATATAGTATTCATAGAAATCTCCTTTTAGAACACACATTGTTATTTGGATTCTATATTATTCTGCGTGGATATCCAAAA
The DNA here is from genome assembly GCF_050937395.1 of Treponema sp. OMZ 805. Taxonomy (NCBI): domain Bacteria; kingdom Pseudomonadati; phylum Spirochaetota; class Spirochaetia; order Treponematales; family Treponemataceae; genus Treponema; species Treponema sp. OMZ 805. The sequence goes on from NZ_JACCLP010000013.1 coordinate 21,967, forward strand.
AATACCTGATGCATTTGCCCTACAGCGTTATCCCATCAGTCCCATAAGCCGCGCTTGAAGCCCCTTGCTTTTTGCGACCTTCCGCATTGTTTGACGGGTCTTTTCAAACTGCTTTAACAGTTTGTTCACTTCGGCGACGGAGGTGCCGGAACCTTTCGCAATACGCTTGCGGCGGGGCGGCCCGATGATATGGTGATTTTCCCGCTCTTTAAGCGTCATCGACTGGATAATCGCCTTCTGCCGCTTAAAGCCCGCCTTATCGATATCCTCGGCGGAAATTTGACCGGCAAGCCCCGGCATCATATCAAGCATAGATTCAATCGAACCCATCTTTTCGACATTTTCAAGCTGGTCGAGCATATCGGAAAGGGTGAAGGTTTCCGACGCCATTTTTTTCTGCAAGCGGGCTGCTTCTTCCGCATCGATGTTTTCCTGCGCTTTTTCTACGAGCGAAACAATATCACCCATACCGAGAATTCTGCCGGCAATACGGTCGGGGTAGAACGGTTCAAAATCTTCAATTTTTTCACCGACACCGACATACAGGATAGGCTTGCCGGTTACGGTTTTTAACGATAATGCCGCACCGCCGCGAGCATCGGAGTCGAATTTGGTTAAAATAACACCGGTCAGACCCGCCTGTTCATCAAAGGCTTTAGCAACCTCGGCGGCATTTTGTCCTGTCATTGCATCGGCGACGAGGAGGGTTTCTACCGGATTAACCGCCTTTTTTACCGCGGCAATTTCCTGCATCATCGCTTCGTCGATTTGTAGCCGTCCCGCCGTATCGACGATAACGGTATCAAAGTCGTTTTTCCGTGCGAATGTAACCGCATTTTGCGCAACCCGTACCGCATCCTTGGTGTCTTCTTTATATACGGGGACGTCGATACGCTCTCCTAAAGAGGAGAGCTGCTCCACAGCGGCGGGACGGACGAGGTCGCAGGCAACGAGCAGCGGCTTACGGCCTTCTTTCTTTAAACGAGCCGCCAGTTTCGCTGCGGATGTCGTTTTACCGGAACCCTGCAAACCGAGAAAGAGGATAACCGATTGCGTGTCGGGACCTTTCAGTTGCAGGCTTTTCTTTTCGTCGCCTAAAAACGAAAGGATTTTATCGTGGACAATCTTGATAAACTGCTGACCGGGATTAACCGATTTTAATACGGTTTCTCCCTTTGCTTCTTCGATTGTTGCATTGATAAAACGGCGCACCACGCGGAGGTTGACATCCGCTTCAAGCAGCGCAATTTTTATTTCCTCTACCGCTTCTTCAATATTTTTTTCGGTAATAGTTGCCTTGCCGCTTATCTTGCGGACAATGCCGCTAAACGTATTGGTAATTTTTTCAAGCATTTTTCATCCTTAATCAAATATTTAAAGGAAAGTTCTAAAAACTTCGATCTTTTTAACGATATTCCAAATATATCCAAAGGTAATCGGCTAAAGCGATCGGGCTGGATGTCCGTTTTCGTTAGAACCAGTCCTTATTACCGTCTTCCCAGCTGAAAAATTCTTCCGGCTGAAAAAACAGGCTAAGCTCCCGTGCGGCGCTTTCGGCGGAGTCTGACGAATGGACAACATTGATATTGGTATGCAAGGCATAATCGCCCCTGATGGTTCCCGGCTCCGCATTCAAAACCTTTGTCGCTCCGCAGAGTTTCCGCACAATCGCAACAGCCTCATCGCCTTCAAAAGCCATCGCAACTACGGGGCCGGAGGTGATATACTGCACCAATTCACCGAAAAACGGTTTATCGGCATGTTCGGCATAGTGTTTTTTTGCAAGTTCGGGACTGATACGCATCAGTTTTAAGGCAACCAGTTTGAGTCCTTTTTTTTCAAACCGGCTGAGCACTTCTCCGGCAATCCGCCGCTGAACTACACCGGGCTTCATCATTACAAATGTTCTTTCCATAATTTATTTCTCCAAGATATAAAATAATTAATAATTAAAAATTCGTAATTTTTCTTAATTCTTAATTACTGAACAATGACTTTTTCCAGCTTCCAGATATCCCGCACATAGTCTTCGATGGTACGGTCTGAACTGAACTTACCCGATCGGGCGATGTTCAGAAGGCACATTTTAGCCCATTTCATCGGGTCGCGGTAGTATTCGACAATCCGCTCCTGCGCCGCCGCATAAGCATCGAAGTCCGCCAGTACGTAATAGACGTCCGGCCGCTGACCTTCCACGCCATATACCAGCGAATCATACAATTCTCTAAAACTGTTGTCAAAGGGCGGCGTATACGTCCCGTCGATAAGCTGGGTCAATGCCCTCGCCAGTGCGGGATTGCGGTTCAGGTATTCTTGCGGATTATAGCTGTGCTCGTGCTCAATCGTGTGAATCTCATCGGCTGTGATGCCGAAAATGACGGCGTTTTCCGCGCCTACTTCTTCCACAATTTCGATGTTAGCGCCGTCCAGTGTTCCGAGTGTGATGGCTCCGTTCAGCATAAACTTCATATTGCCGGTTCCCGACGCTTCCTTACCCGCGGTGGAAATCTGCTCGGAAATATCCGAGGCGGGGAAAATCTTTTCGGCAGTTGAGACGCAATAGTTTGCTGCAAACACCACCTTTAATTTTCCCCGTACGCGGTGATCGTTGTTGATGCGGTCGGCAACGGTATTGATCAGCTTAATGATGAGCTTTGCCCGCCGATAGCCCGACGCCGCTTTTGCACCGAAGATAAAGGTGTGCGGAATAGGATCATACGTCGGGTCTTCGATAATTCTGTTATAGAGTGTCATCACATGCAGGATGTTTAAGAGTTGGCGTTTGTATTCGTGGAGCCGTTTTATCTGTACGTCAAAAATCGAGTTGGGATCGATCACAACTCCCTGCGTCCGTTTGAGGAATTCCGCAAGCCGCTCTTTATTGTGTTTTTTTATTGCGATTAGTTCCTGTAAGGCTTCCTGATTATCCGCCAGTTTTTCAAGCTGCCGCAGCTGGGTAAGGTCTTTAATCCAGCCGTCGCCGATATGCTTCGTAATAAAGGCCGAAAGCGCGGGGTTCGCAGTTAAAAGCCAGCGGCGCTGCGTAACGCCGTTTGTCTTATTGTTAAATTTCTGCGGATACAGATTATACCAATCGGACAGCTCTTTGGTTTTAAGGATTTCGGTGTGCAGCGCCGCGACACCGTTGACCGAAAACGAACCGGCAATCGCGAGCCATGCCATACGGATTTTCCCTTCGCCGATAATGGACATCTTGTTGTGTTTTTTCCAATCGTTCGGATATTTTTCCCGCAGCTCCAGCAGGAAGCGGCGGTTTATCTCTTCTACAATTTGATACACGCGCGGCAGTAAGCCTTGGAATATCTCGATCGGCCATTTTTCCAAAGCTTCCGCTAAAATCGTATGGTTTGTGTATGCAAAGGTTTGAGTAACAATCGCCCATGCCGCATCCCAGCCGAGGTGGTGTTCGTCCATCAAAAGGCGCATCAGCTCGGGGATTGCCACGACGGGGTGCGTATCGTTTAGCTGGATAACGTTATAGCGCGGAAAATCGGCGAAATTTGTACCGTGCTTATGGATGAACGAACGCACCAAATCCTGTAAACTTGCGGAAGTGAAAAAATACTGCTGCTTTAAACGGAGCGCTTTTCCCGATGGACCGGTGTCGTTGGGGTATAGTACGCGGGAAATATTTTCTGCGGAGTTCTGCTTTGCAACCGCAGCGGTGTATTCCATATTGTTAAAGAGCTGGAGATCGAAGCCGTCGGGAGAGGACGCTTCCCAGAGGCGCAGGCGGTTGACGGTTTTGGTACCGTAGCCGATGATTGCCATATCATAAGGGGTTGCGATGACCTCTTCGGCGTTTTCCAAGCGGTAGAGGAGCGTACCGTCTTCTTGTTGTGTGCATATCGGGGTTCCGCCAAAGCGCACCGTTACTGCTAAATCGTCACGGCGTATTTCCCATGGATCGCGGTAGCGCCGCCAGTTGTCGGGGTACTCTACCTGATACCCGTTTTCAATCCGTTGTTCAAACATACCGTATTGATAGCGGATACCGTAGCCGTGCCCGGGATAGTCGAGCGTAGCAAGCGAATCCAAAAAACAGGCGGCGAGTCGGCCAAGGCCTCCGTTTCCAAGCCCTGCATCAGGTTCTTCATCCTCGATGTCCCGATACGTGGCGGAAAGTTCCGTTAAAAGTTCTTCCATTACGGCACGCATACCGGTGTTGTTCAGATTATTCGAAAGCGCCCGTCCCATCAGAAATTCGGCGGAAAAATAATACATCTGTCGCACATCGGGCTGCTCTTGCGCATTCCGTGTTGCGGATATATTGGGTTGAATGCTATCCATGATACTGCTTGCCACGGCATCATACAGTTCCCGTTTTGTTGCTTCGAATAAGTCCTTGCTGAAATTCCGTTTCAGCTTACCTAAGATGCTTGCCCGTAAAGTTCCTTTTAACTGAGACATAAATTACCTCTTATTTCAGAATTAACACGACGGCAGTCGCTGCCAACGCGACATATTTTTGCTGATTTTCCAAAAGCGGCGCCTGTTCGGGTGTGGTAAAATCTTCTCCAGCCGGATAGGATGTATCGATCAGCCGGTACCAATGCTTTCCTTCCGGCGGTGGGCAGATTGTTGCGGTAACGTCAAAACTGCCTCCGTTCAATATGATATAAAAGCTGTTATCATCGCGTTCGGCTCTCGTTTCCGCCGTGGAACCGTCAAGAAAATATGCCAAAAAAGACGAAGGCTGGTTCCAATCGGGAGCGCCGCCCTGCGCGTCGTACCAACTAATATCCGGTTTACGCCGGTCGTCCGATTGCGTTCCCGTTAAAAATTCCGAGCGCGAAAACACCGGATGCTGCTTACGCAGGCGGATCAGTTTTTTCACAAATGTTAATATATCGGCATTGCTTTGGGTGAGCGACCAGTCGAACCAGCTGATCTCGTTGTCTTGACAGTAGGGGTTGTTGTTCCCCCCTTGCGTTCGCAATACCTCATCTCCGGCAGTCAACATCGGAGTACCCAGTGATAAAATAAGCGTCAGCAGAATATTCTTTGCTTTTTGCTTTCGCAAGGTCTCAATGCGAGTGTTTTCGGTTTTTCCTTCAAAGCCGTTGTTATAGCTGCAATTAAAATCGGTACCGTCCCGATTGTTCTCTCCGTTCTCTTCGTTGTGCTTTTTATCGTAGCTTAATAAATCGTAGAGGGTAAATCCATCGTGGCTGGTAACAAAGTTGATGGAATGGAAGGGCTTGCGTCCGTTGCCGGAGTACAAATCGGCGGAACCGGTTACCCGTGTCGCAAGTTCCTTGGCATGGAAAGAATCCCCGCGCCAAAAGAGCCGCACATCATCACGGAAACGGTCATTCCATTCAGCCCACCTGCCGCCGGGGAAATTTCCAACCTGATAGGCGCCGCCCGCATCCCACGCTTCGGCGATGATCTTTGTTTTTCTCAATATGGGGTCTTCGGCAATATGCTCAAGGGTCGGCGGATTATCCATCAGTTTTCCTTTTTGATCTCTACCCAAGATGGAGCCGAGGTCGAATCGGAAGCCGTCGACGTGCATTTCGATAACCCAGTACCGCAGACAGTCTAAGATAAAGGTCTGCACAATCGGGTGATTACAGTTGAAGGTGTTGCCGCAGCCTGAGTAGTTGCGGTAATAACGTGCATTATCTTCCAGTATATAATAGATGGTATTGTCCAAGCCGCGGAACGAAAGGGTCGGGCCGAATTCGCTCCCCTCCGCCGTATGATTAAATACGATGTCCAGAATCACTTCGATGCCGTTTTTATGCAGTTCGCGCACCATCCGTTTAAACTCGAATACCGCCCCTATACCTTCACGTTCGGAGGCATACGACGATTTTGGCGCAAAAAAAGCGATGGTGCTATATCCCCAGTAGTTTTTTAATACCGTGCCCGTCCGCGGGTTGATTCCGGTGAGTTCATGCTCGTTAAATTCCTGAATAGGCAATAGCTCAAGGCTGGTAATGCCCAGTTCTTTTAGGTACGGAATAGTATCGATAATACCTTGATACGTTCCTTTATGCTGCTGCGGCGCATTGGGATGGCACGAAAGCCCTTTTACATGCGCCTCGTATATGATGCAGTCTTTCAGCGGATAATTGAGCGGATGGTCGCCCTGCCAGTCAAAATCATCGTGAGCTACTGCGATGCACTTGGGAAAAGGAGCAGCTGACTGTTGGGTTAAAAAAGCAAGGTCGCCGTCTATATGCGGCGGAGGTGTTTGTGTAGAAAAATTTCCGCTAAAAGATTCCGTATTAGCAAGCCCCTGTGCGTATGGGTCGAGCAGATAATTGCCGGCATTAAAGCGCATTCCTTCATAAGGAGCAAAGGGACCGTCGACGCGGTAAAGGTATAAGGCGTTTTTCGGTAAGCCTGTGATAAAAACGTGCCAGATATCCCCTGTTTTATTCGTATGAGGGTCAAAAGTGTATGAGCAACAAGGCGCAGAATCTTCGGGATTTACAAAGATATCCAACGTTACCGAAAAGGCATGGCGGGAAAAGATACTGAAATTCACACCGTCGCTATAGACGGCAGCGCCGGCAGGAAGCGGACTCCCCGGCAAAAATGATAGGGTTTCCATGAACAAAACGAAATGTAGCACGAAAAATAAAATTATGCTATACTCATCCAAAGTTAGGATAAACACATCAGCTTTTTTATAGTACCCCGAAAAATAAAGAGGCTGTTCAACCAGAATTGAACCTCTTCGCGGTTCAAATGGTCTCACAGCCTCTTTATTTTTCGATATTTGATTAATAACCTGATGTGTTTATCCTGCTTCTCAAAATAAAATGTGCAAAATTTTTAGCAAAATTTTGCATGAAAGGCAGCGCTTAAACTATTTCTGATGCGTTTGTCCGTCTTTCCTAAAAGTAGTGTGAAATTTTGTATATCTACAAAATTTCACACAGAAGGATAAAAGTTATGAAGAAGATACCGATTGTCAGTACCGTTGCAACCACCGTAGATGCGATGGAGCAGGCATGTAAACAGTCTAATTTCAGTATTATTTCGCAACAATTACATGATTACGCCGAGGTGCTTTCGGCTTTCCGATACGAAATGCCGGAGATCAAGATTATCGATTTCGGTGATCCGGCGGTTCATGCGGAAAAATGCCTTAAAGTAGTAAAGGATGATCCGTGGCTGCTGTTTGGAGGAGTTATTGCAATTACCGATTCGCAGGAACAAAAAGCGACACTGACACAACGGAAAGAGCCTAACTTTTTATTTGTTTTAACGCGCAAGGAATTTGAACAGTATGTTGCGCAGATTATTAAAATCTTAAATCATCATGAACATTTTTTAGTCAACCGTGGAATGAGTCATCCGGCAAACGAGCTTGAACACGGCAGTTTTACCAGTGAGACCGATCCGTTTGAAATTATGTTCTATGCAAATCTTATCTCTACATACCTTTATAATACCGATCGTGTGAATGAAGCGGAACGGAGTGCGTTTCAGGGCGCGATGATGGAGTTGCTGCTGAACGCTGTAGAGCACGGTAATTGCAATATCAGTTATGATGAGAAAACCGAATGGCTTAAACAGGGAAAGGATGTACTTGAGCTTATCAGAATAAAGCAGATGGATCCTGCTGTCGGAACGAAAAAAGTTCTCATCACATACAATATTTCTCCTGAACGCACGCGGATTACCATCAAAGATGATGGCCCAGGGTTTGACTGGCGTTCCGCGCTCGATGCGCCTTTTGAAGCAGGTTTACATGGGATGGGCATTAAGATGAGCCAAAGTTTTGTAAAAGAACTGTATTATAATGATGCGGGGAACGAGGTTTCATTCGAGGTTCCAAATCAAAAAAACAGTGCAAACCTCACACCGGCAATTTTGCGGGAGCAGGAAACCTTTCATTTTAATCACTTGCAGGTGGTATGCCGTCAAAACGATGAATCAAGCAATCTTTTTTATATTCGCTCCGGCCGCTATGCTGTTTATGTCGACAATACGCTGTTAACGGTGCTGACTCCCGCGGATATTTTTATCGGAGAGATGGCATTTCTCACTAATGATAGACGGTCGGCAACGGTTGTCGCAATCGGAAATGGTACGTTAGTTAAAGTGCCTAAGATGAAATTTATGAAGCTGATCGAATCTTACCCGCATTACGGTATTTTTTTGTCGCGGCTTCTTGCTGACCGCCTTGCTCGCCAATCACGCGAAAGCGCCTCGCTCAAGACCGAACTGAAAGCCTTGAAAGATTGAGCTTAGGGTAAACACATTTACAAAGATACGCCGGTTCGCTATACTCGCGTATATGCTTTCTAAGAGTTTAACGGTACTTGAGTTACTCGATCTCGACCTAACGGAGCACGATGCGCTTCACCTGCATTGCGTGTGCGGACAAAAGGGATTGACGCGCAGCATTACCGTTGCGGATTTAAATCGTCCCGGGCTTGCGCTTTCAGGTTTCTTTGATTCCTTTGCGTATCAGCGCGTTCAGTTGTTTGGCAGGGGGGAATGCGCGTATTTACAAAAACTCATCGAAAGCAATACCGTCGAAAATATAAAAAAAATGATGACCTACGATATCCCTTGCTGTATTTTCTCTCATAATATCACTCCGCCTCCGGTATTTCTGGAACTGGTACAGGAAACCGGCTGCCCCGTGCTGCAAACGGATCTTTCTTCCAGTGCGCTTTCCGTGCGGTTGATGCGTGTTCTCTCTAACGTGTTCGCCCCGACGGTGGCAATCCATGGTGTTCTGGTAGAAGTGTACGGACTTGGTATTCTTATTTTAGGTGATTCTGGGGTCGGCAAAAGCGAAACGGCGCTTGAGCTTGTGGAACGCGGACACCGATTGGTGGTTGATGATGTGGTCGAGATCACCTGTATCAACGGGAATAGCTTAATCGGGCGCGGCGCCAATAAGATGATCGGTCACCACATGGAAATACGGGGGCTGGGCATTATCAATATCATGCAGCTGTATGGTGTCCGATCGGTGCGGGAACAGAAGCAGATACAGCTGGTGGCAAAGTTGGAAGAGTGGGATTCGCACAAAGTATATGACCGCATCGGTACTGAAGAGCTTACCACCGAGATACTGGATGTAAAACTACCGCTTTTGGAAATACCGGTAAAATCGGGGCGGAATATTCCGATTATTTTAGAAACGGCCGCAATGAATGAGCGGCTTAAAAGTATGGGCGTTTATTCTGCGAAAGAATTTAATCAAAATATTCTGCGCTGGATGGAAAGCGATACAAGCCGTGTACCTTATTATTCGGCGGATGATACCTACTAAGGAAAATATCTATGGTAACAAAGAAGATTATTGTGCAAAATCGCGCCGGCATCCATGCGCGTCCTTCATCGTTGATTGTACAAACGGCAGCTAAGTTTCAGTCGAATATTATGTTTGAAAAAGAAAACATTACCGTGAATGCAAAATCCATTATGGGTGTAATGACAATGGCAGCAGGGTATCAAACCGAACTGACCGTTTCCGCAGACGGCGCCGATGAAGCCGAAGCCATCGCAGCGCTTGAACAGCTTTTTGCCTCGAAATTTGAAGAGGAATAACGCAAAAAGATGAGTGCTCCTTTATGGCTTTTTACCGGCCCCGAGTTGGGAGAGCGGAACGATGCGCTTGAAGCGCTGCGAAAAAGCGCGGAAAAAAAATACGGACAGCTCGACAATCATCTCTTTTATGCAGCGGATACTTCAATATCGGTTGTTTTGGATGCCGTGCAGAACGGCTCCCTGTTTGCGGAAGCTCGGTTTGCCGTTGTCAGAAATGCGGAAATAATCAAAAAAAAGGAAGATATACAGGCGCTTACGCAGTGGGTTGAGCAGACTCCTTCCGAAGTCGGCGCTTTTTTAGTCCTGATCTCCGATGAAATCGGCATCGATAAAAAAATTGAAGCGCTGGTTCCCAAAGATCATAAAAAAATATTCTGGGAGCTTTTTGAAAATAGAAAGCAGGATTGGATCCGCCGTTTTTTTGCGCAGTCGAAGATCAGTATTGAGCAGGATGCTATCGAGGTACTGCTGGAGTTGGTAGAAAATAACACCGAAGCGTTAAAAACTACCTGTGCGCATATCAGCCTCTTTTTTGAACAGGGTGCAACGCTGACTGCGGAAACCGTTGAACACCTGCTTGCGCATAACAAAGAAGAAACGCCGTTTACGCTTTTTGACGCGCTGAGCAATGCCAATCTGGAATATGCGCTGAATATCCGCCAAAAGCTGACCCTTTCCAAAGAATCCTCTCCGGTACAGCTGATTGCGGGACTTACTTACTGCTTTCGGCGGCTGCGTGACTGGCACAATCTTGCGCAAACCGGCGGGCTTGACGATTTCAGCTTAAAAAAAGCAGGCTTTACCTCGAAAAAAGCAATCGACCAATATCGCCGGGCGAGTAAACAGTGGAGTGAGCAGACCGTATACCGCATTATATCGCTCTTAAATAAAACCGATATGCAAATCCGCACGATGGGGCAAGAACTTTCGGGTGTGTTGCTGGACACCTGCCTTTACAGCATTATTTATAATCAAGGGCGTGAATTGGCGGCGTACAGCAACGCTGCACGGTAGTGCATTTTCAATTGACACAATCGACTGCGCAGTATACAATTCCGCAATATTTTTCGAATAATCACTAAAACACGACCTTTCGAGCCTGATTGACAGGGGCGTTTGAGTTCAACACAAGGACAACATGAGTAAAGAACAAAACAATCAGAAATTAGTACATTGGGCGGATCAAACCGCGGAGAAGATTATACGCGAGCGCGGCGATTTGGATTCTTATACGTGCGCTTCGGGGATTACGCCGTCGGGAACCGTTCACATCGGTAACTTCCGAGAAATTATCTCGGTCGATTTAGTTGTACGCGCGTTGCGCGACCGCGGCAAAAAGGTACGCTTTATTTATTCTTGGGACGATTACGATGTGTTCCGCAAAGTACCAGAAAATATGCCCGGAAAGGAAACGCTGCAAAACTATCTGCGGTATCCTATAACGATGGTTCCCGATACAACCGGTCGCGACACCTCGTATGCGCGCCATCACGAAGTGGATGTAGAGCAGACGCTGCCGCGCGTTGGTATTTATCCCGAGTTTTTATATCAGGCTGAACGGTACCGCAGCGGTATGTATGCCGAGGGGATGAAAAAAGCGCTGCAGAGCCGCGACAAAATAAAAGATTGTTTAAACCGTTACCGCGACGATGAGCATAAAATTCCTGCAACGGAAGAATATTGGCCGGTCGCGGCTTTTTGCTGCAAGTGTAATAAAGACACTACGGAAATAATTTCTTATGACGGCGAATACGGATTGGAATACCGCTGCACAAGCTGCGGGCATCAGGAAAAGGCTGACTTGCGTACTTCAAAGGAATTAAAACTTGGATGGAGAGTCGACTGGCCGATGCGCTGGCAGTTTGAAAAAACGGTTTTTGAACCTGCCGGAAAAGACCATCACAGCCAAGGCGGCTCATTCGACACGGCGCGGCTTGTCGCGGATGAAATTTATAACTGGCCTGCTCCCGTCAGCTTCCGCTACGATTTTATCGGCATTAAAGGCTTGCCGGGTAAAATGTCGTCGTCGAAAGGGAAGGTTATCAGTCTGTCCGATGTCTTGAACGTGTATCAGCCTGAAATTGCGCGGTACCTGTTTGCCGGAACGAGGCCGAACACGGAATTCTCCATCAGCTTCGACTTGGACGTTATCAAAACCTATGAGGATTACGATAAAACCGAGCGCATCGCATGGGGTGTCGATAAAGCGAAAAACGATGAGGTATATGCAAAGGAGCGCCGCATCTATGAACTTTCACAGGTTGAGGGAATGCCGCCGTGCATATCCTATCAAATTCCGTTCAGACACCTCTGTAATTTATTGCAAATTAACGCAGGAGACATCGCTGCAGTCATGAAGCTTTTGCCGGATATGAAAGAAGAACAGCGGGAGCGTTTTGAAGCGCGGGCGAAGTGCGCATGGTATTGGATTACTGAATGTGCGCCGGAAGATTTCCGGTTTGCGCTGCGTACTGACGGCGGCAAGGCGGCTCTTTCCGCAGCCGAAACCGCTGCGCTCTGCAAAATCCGCGACGAGCTGTTACCGCAGATGGACGCGCTTGATGAAAAAGCTTTTTCAACTGCGCTGTATGATGTAGCTCATGCGTGCGAAATCGAACCGAAAGCGCTGTTTACCGCTGTTTATCAGGCGTTGATTGGGAAAGACCAAGGACCGCGCCTTGCCGGTTTTATGAAGATAATCGGAAAGGAACGGCTTGCACAATTGCTTTCATTCTATTAGAATACTGCGCAAATGGCAAAACATGGTTGCACTTCGGCATTGGATGTAAATTCTGTACTCGAAAAAATGGGGAAGGTATTCCGCTGTTGTTGCCTTTCCCTTTGCAGCCGGTGTTTCATTTTAGTGAATTTTTTTTAAACGCTCTTTTTTAAGGGCGTTTTTTTTTGTGAACACGGATGTCTTAGATGTCTTAAAAGGCCGGCCGTATTTATGATCATCTTCGTATTGTGCCGAATGCTTCGTCCGTGTTTATATGGAGGAGTTTGATATGAAACAAGTTATTATGGAAGCGGAATCGCTTCAAGGGTATTTAACATCGAAGGATACTGCATACCTCAAGAAATTGGATGAATTGTATAATCAGACAATGCAACAATTTACACGGCTCGATGCTGCCGCGGATATAAAAGAAAAAGATACGGCTGAAACTGAGATTATCGCATTATATGATAAAATGGGAAAGATTTTGCAGGAAATCTGCAAAGAAGTACCTCAGCTCAAGGTCTATTCATTCAATACCGATTTTGCAAGCCATGCGGAAGCCTCCCGTGTTATAGCAAAACTGCGTAGTAGCGAAACCGGTCATAATGAATTCATCTATTATACGCAGCGTGCTTATGAGATGCTGTTTAAACTTGCATATAGCGGAAGCCACGAGGATAGCAAAAACTACCTTATTTCCAAAACGCCGGTTACCGTCCCCGTACAGAACTATGCCGTGCATAAGATCTGCGACATCGATCACAAAATAGAAAACACCGTCATGTGCGTTATGCTGCGCGGTGCACTCCTTCCCTCGATGATTATGTCCAAGGAGATTGAAGAATATTCCTCGCACGGCTATGTAACCCCGTTCGCGCTGTTCAAGATTAAACGGGATGATACAAAAAAAGTCGATGATATGCAGTACGTTCTCAATTTGGATATGTCGTATTTTAATCTGGACGACTTAAACGGAAAGGATCTTATCTTTGCCGATCCGATGAATGCAACCGGCGGCAGTTTGATTACCGTTGTCAAATACCTTGAACGGCAGGGGGTAAAACCGAAATCGATCAGCTGTTTCCATGTCATCTCCTCGCTCAAGGGAGCCCTTTGTGCCGCCCGCGCCTTAAAAAACTGTACGGTATACACGCTATGGATGGATCCCGCATTGAACTCCGCCGCCTATATCCTTCCCGGGCTGGGAGATGCCGGCGATAGAATCAACGGCATCGATGAGGCAGAGCATCCACGGAATATGATTCAGCTTATTGCGGATTATGGCGCGACTATTGCAGGCCTTTACCGGCACCAGTTGAGAGCGATTGAGAATGTGGTACTTCAAAATAAATAAGCGTATTGATGAGAGAGCTGTGCAATTGACGGCGGGAGCGGCGGTTCAACAGAGTACAGCTGTTAACTCCGCCGAGGCTGTCCGCAATAGTGCCGATCGGGTACCGAAAAAAATCATACTGTTTTGCTTACTGCTTTTTATAACCGCTGCAGGCACGTTTGCAAAGGGTAATGTCGACTCCGAAACGGCGAAAGCCTATTTTGAGATTGCCCAAGCCTATACCGAAGTATCTAAGTACGACAAAGCGGCGGAGTTTTATCTAAAGGCTGCAAAGGATCCTGCACATAAAAATGCGGCGGAGTATAATTTGGCACGGGTGTACGGGCTGCAGGGCGATTGGGGAAAGGCAAAGAACATCCTTGAGCGGCAATATAAAGATGCGCCCGGCAATGTGCTGATTGCAAAAGCCTACTCCTACAGTCTTGCGGCAACCGGCGATGAAGCGCGCGCCTGTGAAATGTATAAAAAACTGTACGATGAGGATTCGGAAAATCCCGAAGCGGCGCTCAATTATGCTCGAATACTGATTCTTTCCAAACGGTATGACCAAGCGCTTTCTTTTATTGAAGAGATGAAAACTCGATTTACCGAAAGCACCGAAAACAAAGCCTTCGCTGAACTTGAAGAAAAAATCAAGAAAGCGCAGGAAGAGCCGGAAAAAGAAGATCAGGATAAAGACGGTAAAACGCAAGAGGAGCGGGATAAGGGCGGTACCGAAAACCGACCGGAAAAGGGCGCGTCCGATTCTAAAACAAAACCGGATGCAGAGAAAACGGCAGACAAGGTAGCCGGTACAGAAAAAGATAAGGTTTCGCAAACGAAGCCGTCGGCTGATTCTAAAAAGCCGTCGTCAACGCCTGCAAAACCGGAGACAGGAACCGAAGCTTCGGATGTAAAGGTAAAAGATGGAAAGAAAACATAACAGGTTTGTCAGCAACATAGGGTTTATTCTCGCCTGCGTCGGCTCAGCTGTCGGTATGGCGAATGTGTGGGGCTTCCCCTACAAGCTCGGAAGCAACGGCGGCGGCGCCTTTTTGCTCATCTATATCTTATTTGTTATCCTTTTCGGATATGTCGGACTTTCCGCAGAATACGCAATCGGCCGCCGCAGCGGTACGGGGACGCTCGGTTCCTATGCCTATGCGTGGAAGCACGGCCGCAAAGACCTTGAGGGCATCGGTAAGATAATCGGGTGGCTGCCCTTGGCTGGTTCAATTACAATCGCTATCGGGTATGCCGTTATCATCGCGTATGTACTAAAAGCTTTTACGCAGTCCGTATTTGGCAATATTATGACGGTAGAACCCGGACAGTGGTTTGAATCCTTTGCCTTTAAGCAGTTCAGCGTTGTACCCTATCACGCGGTTATTATTATTGTAACGCTGCTGACCATTGTGCTCGGTGCACATACGATAGAAAAAACAAATAAAATAATGATGCCGCTCTTTTTCATATTATTTGCAGCATTGGCGGTTCGTATGGCATTTTTGCCCGGCGCTTTTGAAGGATATAAGTTCCTATTTATCCCCGATTGGAGCCATTTAAAAAATCCGTCTGTGTGGATAACCGCGATGGGGCAGGCCTTTTTCTCGCTATCCATTACCGGATCAGGGATGATTGTCTACGGCGCTTATTTAAGTAAAGATCATGGCTGTGTAGCGGGAGCAAAAAATACCGCACTGTTCGATACCATCGCGGCGGTTGTTGCAGCCCTTGTGATGATCCCCGCGTGTTTTGCTTATCGGATGGATCCTGCAGGCGGCCCCGGTTTGCTGTTCGTTGTCCTCCCGTCCATCCTTCAAAAAATGCCCGGCGGCAGACTATTCGGTATCATTCTGTACCTTGTCGTCGTGTTCGGAGGAATTTCATCCTTACAGAATATGCTTGAAGTTGTCGCCGAATCGCTGATGCACACGTTTAAAGGCTTAAAACGCACCGCAGTGATTATTGTGCTCGGCATAATCACCTTCGGCATTGGTGTATTTATGGAACCGATCGCAGAAACTAAGGGCGCAATTCTCGGCGGATGGGGCGCATGGATGGATTTAGTTTCCACATATATTATTCCGATCGGGGCAGTGCTCGGCGCCGTTTCGTGGTTCTGGGTGATGAAAAAAGATGAGCTGTTGGACGAAATCAACACCGGCGCAAAAAAACACTACGGCAACGGATGGTACTACCTCGGCAAATACGTGTACACGCTCTTCGCACTGTTTTTGTGCGTTGTCGCATTAGTGCGCGGCGAAGGGTTCTAGGAAAACGGCACCCCTGTGAAAAAACGCTGTATCCGTCGATTGACTTAGTTGGGAAAATCTAAACACCTGTATTTATGTATGTAATAGCTGCCGCCAGCGCATCGGCGGCGTGGTCGGGTTTCGGTATCGCTTTAAGGCCGAGCAGCAGCTGGACGGTGAGCTGCACTTGCTGTTTTTCCGCCTGTGCGATGCCGGTAACCGCTTTTTTAATAGCGTTCGGCGCGTATTGAAAGACGGGAACTCCCGCCTGCGCTAAGGCAAGCAGGGTTACGCCGCGCGCCTCCGAAACGCTCAAAGCGCTCGTTACGTTTTTTGCAAAATAGAGCGTTTCGATACCGGCGGCGACAGGTTGGTATGTGCGGATAAGCTCCGTAAGTCGGTCAAAGACAATGAGCAGCCGGTTTCCCTGTACTTGCCCCGCCTCCGTTTGAATAACACCGTAATCGATACAGCGCATCCTGCTGCCTGACACAGCAATAATGCCGTAGCCGGTATGGGCAAGCCCGGGGTCAAGCCCCATAATAATCCGTCCTGCAGCTGTCTGCTGTTCTGCCATCTTACAGCGCCCGTGTTCGCTCTTTTAAGAAGGCGCGATGTGTTTCATCCAAATGAGGTTCCAGCGCCGTGCGAACCGCTTGATTATAATCGTTCAGCCACTTGAGTTCTTCGGGGAGTAACAGCTCCTTCACTACCGGCCGTGTGTCGATCGGGCAGAGCGTCAGCGTTTCAAACTCCAAGAAGGTGCCGTACTCCGTCGTTTTCCATTCCTTTGTCAGTGTGAGATTTTCGATGCGGATACCGTGACTTCCGGCGCAGTAAAAACCGGGTTCGTTGGAGGTAATCATTCCCGCCTTCATCGGAGTATCCGTATAGCGAAGTCCGATATTCTGCGGCCCTTCGTGAACGGCCAACACATACCCGACGCCGTGTCCGGTACCATGCTTATAGTCCTTGCCGTATTTTCGGAGCGGATTGCGGGCGAGGATATCGAGCTTATAGCCGGTGGTGTTTTCCGGGAAGCGGGCTAAAGCAAGCTGGATATGCCCTTTGAGCACCAGCGTATAGTCCTCTTTTTCTTCTGCGGTGAGCGGGCCAAGCGGAATGGTACGGGTAATATCCGTTGTTCCGTCTTTATATTGTCCGCCTGAATCAAGCAATAAAAAGCCTTTGGGCTGTAAGGTTGCGGCCGTTGCTTTTTTAGGTCCGTAGTGAATAATCGCCGCATTCGCCCCGTATCCTGCAATCGTGGTAAAGCTCGCCTCGATAAAGTCGGGCTGTTCGGCACGGAAGCGCAACAGCTGTTCGGAAACATCCCATTCGGTAACGCCGCTATCGGCATGATCTTCCGCCCATTTAAGGATTTTGACCATCGCGATACCGTCTTTAAGGAACGCATGCCGGTAGTTTTTAATTTCGATTTTGTTTTTCACCGCTTTCATCGAAGAGGTGATATTAAGACCTTCTATTATATCCGCTTTAATCTTGTTGCGTAAGAAGATATTTGTCCGTGCGGGATCAAGGTAGACCGTACCCTGCAGCTTTTCGGCATCGGCGAAAATCGCTTCATACGGTGCAACGGAGACTCCTTCGTTTTCCAGCGTCGCCTTTACCGTATCTGTCATTTGCCGCGCGTCAATGTAAAGCCGTGCGTTCTGCATATCAACCAAGGCGTAGGCGGTAACAACCGGCGTGCATTCAATATCGTTGCCGCGGATATTAAAGAGGTAACAAACATCCTCCAAAGCCCCGATAACCGTTGACTCCGCTTTCTTTTCCCGAAGCGCTGCGCGGACTTCCTCGATTTTCTCGGAGGCGGATTTTCCCGTATAGCGGACATCGAGTATAAAGGCGGCGCTTAATACGGGTGCAGGGCGGTCAGTCCACATTTCCCCGATAAGATCACGGTCAGTAACAAACTTCATATCGGGAAGCGACGAGTTAAACTGTGCGAACGAATTGACCGACATCACTTTCCCGTCCATGCCGATCGTACTTCCCGCAGGAAGCGTTTGCGCAAGATATTCAAACACAGTCGGTACATTCGGCTCTCCGCTTTTTTGCAAGAGGATACCGCTTCCCTCCAATTCTTTTTCAGCCTGTAAAAAATAGCGACCGTCAGTCCATAAAAAGGCCTTGTCTTTTGTAACCAATACGGCGCCCGCAGAGCCGGTAAAGCCGGAAATAAAGACGCGGGTCTTATCGTGTTCGGCAAGATATTCACACTGATGCGGGTCGGCGGTTGGAATATAATACGCGTCAAATCCGCATTCCGCCATTTTATTGCGCAATACGTTAATACGTTCAGCTATTGTCATTCTGATCTCCTTCTATAGTCCTGCGTACATGCGGCGCAGGAGCTGGTCTATCTTATGCCCGTAAGCGGGATCCGATGCCCACGTTCCGGCAAGGTTGTAAATATACGGCGCCTTGCCTTTTGGGTTTACATAGCGATAACGCGGATCTACGGACGGAAGGTTGAGCGGTTCGGCACTGGCATACGCCTTTAAATGCTGAATATGCGCCCTGACTCCCATTTGTTCGTCGGGGAACGCCAAGCCCGGGTTTTCTGCGTTGACGGCGCCGAGTCCGCAAAAATTGTTCATGTCTGCGGTTACCAATCCGCCGAACCGTAAAAAGCCGGTTTCCAAGCACATCTGCACAAAAGCGATATCGGCATTTATCCCTTCGGCGGCGGACTCTTCCAGATAATACCCTGCTAATCGTTTTACTTTTTCCTGATCGGCTTCGGCTGCTTGCGCTAAGGCGGTTTGCGTTAAAAAAAACGAAACAAGTTGCTCCTGCGTCATGCGTCCGGTTCCCATAATCGCTTTAGGAATGGATGGCGGAACCGACCGGCATGAAAAACAAAGCAATACCGCAAGCATGGTAATAAGGGTAAAAGGATGGTTTAAAAAACGCTTTATGCGAAAGTGGGAAATGCTCATACGGTTATGTTACTCCCATTCAATGGTTGCAGGAGGCTTGGGCGTAATGTCATACACCACACGGTTGATGCCTTTTACTTCGTTGATGATGCGGAGCGTAATCTTTTGCAGCAGCGGATATGGGATTTCTGCGACCTCAACCGTCATCGCATCGACGGATGTTACCGCCCGTATTGCTATCAGGTTGTCATACGTTCTGCCGTCGCCCATGGCGCCGACCGTGCGGACATTGGGGAATACGGTAAAATACTGCCAAATAGAATCCGCCAAGCCCGCCTGCGCAATCTCTTCTCGGAGAATGGCATCGCTTTCGCGTACCCAATGTAGTCGTTCGGGAGTGATTTCTCCTAAGATACGCACCGCAAGTCCCGGGCCGGGGAAGGGCTGCCGCTTAACCAGTTCGTCGGGAATACCGAGCGCCGTGCCGAGCGCCCGTACCTCGTCCTTAAACAGCATCCGCAGCGGTTCAATCAGTTCCTTAAAGTCGATATGTTCGGGAAGCCCGCCGACATTGTGATGGGATTTTATGACCGCCGCCTTTTTGCTGCCGCCGGATTCAATAACATCGGGATAGATGGTTCCTTGTACTAAAAAATCGACGGTGCCGATCTTTTTTGCTTCTTCTTCAAAAACACGGATAAATTCTTCACCGATAATCTTCCGCTTGCGTTCGGGTTCGGTTACTCCGGCAAGTTTTTTTAAGAACCGCTCTGAGGCATCCACATGGATGATGTTAAGACCGAGTGTTTCACGGTATGTTTTTAATACCTGTGCCGCTTCGTCTTTGCGTAAAAGACCGTGATCGACAAAAATACAGGTAAGCTGATCGCCGACGGCTTTATGCACCAGCACCGAAGCGACGGAGGAATCAACTCCGCCGGACAGAGCCGATATAACCTTTTTGTTGCCGACCTTTCGTTTTATTTCCTGAATAACCGTGTCGGCGGCGGTTGCGGCGTTCCAGACTTCGGTACATCCGCAAATACCGCGCACAAAGTTTTTGAGCATTTGTGTGCCGTATACGGAGTGTAATACTTCGGGATGGAATTGTACGCCGTAATATTTGCGCTCGGTATTCGCCATTGCGGCGATAGGACAGTTATCCGTTTTCGCAATAACGGTAAAGCCTTGGGGAAGGGCGGATACGCTGTCGTTATGGCTCATCCACACGATGGAGTCTGCCGGGCAATCTTTCCAGAGCGCTGCACCCGCTGCATCTCCGCCGGTGTACAGCTTCGTCTTACCGAATTCGCTTTTTTCTGCAGGCTGCACTTTTCCGCCGAGCAAATAGGTCATCAACTGCATTCCGTAGCAGATACCCAACACCGGTACTTTTAAGTTGAATATTTCAGGGTTACAGGTTGCCGCATCATCGGCATATACCGAATCGGGCGCTCCGGTTAAAATAATCCCTTTTAAAGAAACGCTTTGTATGCGGGAAAGTTCCGCGTCGAAAGGAAGGACTTCGCAATATACTCCGCATTCGCGGACACGGCGGGCAATGAGCTGGCTATACTGCCCTCCGAAATCAAGGATAATAATTTTTTCTGTGTGCATAGCGTACTATATCAGTGTATGAGCTGTTAGACAAGCAGTCTTTCGATTAGAGGTCAAGACTTTCCGAACCGCCATGGATAGCGGGCGGTTTTGATATGTTATGCCATTTGTCTAACCTCAAAATAGCTTATCGAGTTGTAATGAAGGGGATATGTCGTAGGTAAATCCGTTGCGTTCGCAATATGCTTTTATTTCTTTTGTCAGCTTTTTCGTTGCGCCGTATTCGAGTATATAGACGGCGAGGCCATACCTTTTACATTGAGCCAGATATTCCAAAAAATACTCTCTATCTTCTGCAGACTTTGCTCCGAATGTATTATTCTTAAAATGTATTTCGGTAAAGACGCTTTCTTGATTAACCCCGTGTACCATCACTTTAATGGAATCTTGCCGCATCGCTTCGGTTATAAACGTATCGCCGCCGTTAATGATAATGGGTTTATGCTCCGTATGTATTGTATGCAAGAGAGCTATCAGTCCCTGATATATTTCGGGTGTGTGATAATGATAATACACGTCAGCGTTATCAAGAAAAAAACCGTCTATGCCTTTTTGAGACAAAAGCTGCGCCTTATTTTTTATTCTGTTCTGCCATTTTTTATCCGCAACATTTACCCATTTTTCTTCATCCCAATTTTCGTAGTGTCCTAACGCCGTATCTGTAAATGCTGCGTAATCATCGCGGAATGTTTCGATAGAGCCGATATTTAAATAAGAAAAGATATACGTGTTTCCGTTTTTGTGAAGCTGTGCAATATCTTCTTGAGAAAAAAATTCCGCATCAATTACCAGCGTCTTAATTCCTTTAAGCTGTACCGCCTTGTCGGGCGACATACCGATCAGCACTTTATAATCTTTGGTACTTTCTGCGGATATACCGTTTATCACAATAAGTGCAAAAAAAATGAGGGACATACAAAAGGTTTTTACGGTTCGCATAAGTTGCTCCTGATCAAAATGAGAATATGACATCTATAAAAGATCGGGAAAATTTGCTACGCATCCTTCAAAATACATTTTTTTGCAACATATACTACAGCGTAATCCTCTGCACGGCTTTCGTTAAAACTGTAGTCCGAATAGGCGGCAGCGGACTGGAATCCCGTCTGTTCAAATAAGGTTAAAAGTGTTTGCCGTTGCAGCGGATGCAGCACCGTAAAGTCTGAATCTATAGTATCGTGCGTCTTGTCGGTAAATTCTATAGTAAACTTGATATTCCCGTCCGGTAAAAAATCATAGCGCCGCTTAAAAATAAAGGCGTCCGTTTCTTTATCCTTAAAGTTCATTTTTTTCTCAGCAAGGATGCGGTCGTAATTGAGAACTTCAACAATAAAAATACCGTACCCCTGTAACGACTGATACACGGAACTGAAAAAACGGCGAAGCGCTGCTTCATCAGGTAAATGCGGGAGCGTATTGCCGAAACACAGTACGCCGTTACAGGTACCGAATTGCAGAATATCGGCGATGTTCGCTCGATGGAATGCCAATTCTCCTGATGTGCGGATACCGAACGTATGGGCAGCTTTTTGTTCGGCAATTCCGATCATCTTTGCATTTAAGTCAAGTCCGTATATATCGTATCCGCGTTGATGTAATCCCAACGCCAGATCGCCGGTTGCACAACCGGCATCACACAATCTGCCCGGCAACGGACAAAGGTGTTGGATAAAATCAAGCTTTTCCGCCTCAACTGGGAAAAGTTCGCTGTAATGGTCTGCAATCAAATCATATACGTTCATTTACTCTTCTCCACCGCTGCAATTATGGTATACTATATCGATACAATGTGCTATAGGAGAACGATATGATCAAAATGACGAAATGAGCTTATAACCTAATTTGCAGTTATACAGATAACAGATACGGGGTGATTGTAAGGAATAAATCTACGGCGGAAAGTTAAGCTGCAGCGCTGTGACCCCACAGATAATAATACACCCCGATATTCCAAAGGCCGTGGACTGCGGCTACTAGTGCGATACTCGCCGCGGGATGAGTCACCTGTTTGAGCTTGAGATAGGCAATGCGGAATACGATTCCGGCTCCTGCGGCAAAGAGCATGGAAGAGAGTCCGAGGTAACGGTGTGCCAGTGTGAAGAGCAAGAGGGCGGAAAATTCGGTGAAGCACAATTCAAAAAACGACGCGATGTTATTCTCGCTGCATATATAAGAGAAAGACGAAAGCGGTAAACGTGCAGAGCATTTTGCTGCGGGCGAATTTTTTTGCAAGCGCGGTTCGACATAATGAGTGTAAATGCGATGCAGCCGATTCGGAGTATAGAGCCGGTATAGTATTTCTTCATACACAGCTGCGCATATCGTGTAACAGCAAAAAACGCTCTGCGCATATAGTCCGGTCGGCTTAGGCGGAAGGGTAAACGGTACCGCTGAAAACAGCGGAGGAAGTAATAAAAAAGCGGTTACCGCTGCAAATTCACTAAAGAAGAGTGCATCTTTTTTACTAAAGCGCCATTCCATTTCATCCCGCTATTTTATTGTAATCTTTTCCTTAAAAGCAGGTTATAGCCTGTTTTCTATCCATCCCAAGATATCGGCTTTTACTTCTTCTTTATTTGTCTCATTTAAGATTTCGTGTCGGGCGTTTTCGTATAGTTTTAACGTTACATCCCGTATCCCGATATTCTGATAGATACGATAAAGGGTTTTCAGCATTTTGCCTCCGTTGGAAACGGGGTCTTCCGAACCGGCGGTAATGAGAATAGGTAAATCAGTTGGTATACCTTTTAAAGCTTCTTGCGTATGGAGCCTTTTTAAACCGCGCATAAAATCCTGAAAGAAACCTGCAGTACAGACAAATCCGCAGTATTCATCATCGATATATTTTTTTACTTCGTTTTCATCCCTCGAAAGCCAGTCAAAGGCTGTGTGCGGATTTTTGATTCTGTTGTTATACGAACCGAAAACTAATGCATTCATAAACTTGGCAACGGATTTTCTCCCTTTGAATGCGCAGGTAAGGCTTGCAAGCAGCGAGGCAACAGATACGCTGGGGTTAGGACCTGCAGAACCGATGAGAACGGCCGCCTTTACCGTTGTACCGTACCGTTCGATGTATTCCTGCGTTACAAAGGAGCCGAACGAATGCCCGACGATGACATTTGGAAGTGCAGGATACTGTTTTTGTATCTCCGCATTGATTTCTTTTTGATCTTCGACAACACGTCCGAACCCGTCTCCGTCGGCAAGGTACCCCATTAAGCCGCTCTTTGCACCGGTCTTTCCGTGACCGCGGTGGTCGGATGCAACTACGGCAAAACCTTTTTTGCACGCTGCCTGTGCAAAATCATCATACCGGAGAGCGTGCTCCGCCATCCCGTGCACGATATGCAGCACCGCCTTCGGATGTTGTTCAGGAAGCCATGTATAAACGGCGAGGGAAGCGCCATCGCTCATTGTCTGATACGTAGTTTGCATCGTCTTTATCTCCCATAAAAAGTCAAGAAGAAAGTATCAACTTTCGATTGACTTTTTACGCACGTTCACAACGAAGTGAGAACGTGCAGATGATATACAAGTTTGCGTTTGAGCAAACTTGAGTAAATAAAAGCCGTGCCATTTGTACGGCTTTTATTTTACACTCCTTTTTGCCTTACCACGTTTCTCGGCAGGCGGTCATAATGCGTAAGGCACGGTTATAGCGTACCGCTTGCGGTTCAAGTGTTTTATTCGCTTCGGGGCATGGATCGAGCCGTTCTTCTTCAAGTTCATCAATGTGCGTAATCTTACCCTGTATATAATCGGCTAGTAATTCCTGCGTAACTTCCAGCCGCATCAACATTGCCCCGAAGCGATGATCCAACACCTCTGAACCGAACCCGCGGCATTCTTCCATCCATACCCGCCGCCGTGCCTTCGCCATTGTGGCTAATGCCATTTTGAGCGGTTGTATCTTCTTTTCGATCAATGCCTGCAATGCTCTTTTATCCGCTTTTTTATAGGCCTCCCAAATATCCAAGGGGAGTCTCCACTTATAGTAAAGCGTCTTCATCATCAATGCATAAAATTCGGCAATGCTGCGCTGAAGAGGATTATCCGTATTGGCTGCATCCTCGGTAAAGGCTTGCTCCAGTTTTTTATAGACGGCATCCATATCAGTTGTCAACGTCCGTATATAATACAGAAATTTTGAACCGAGCGGGTCTTGATATAACAGATACTTCGACGGCGTTATATCATAATCGTTACCGGTTGTTCCTTCAAACAAATCCGGCTCTCCCTGTCGCATCCATTCGTCAAGCCCCATACCGGTATAGAGCCTTAGATACTGCGCAAATCCCGCTTCTTGATATTTGGGATGACAGTCAAGATAGGCGAAGAGCACCAAACCGAACATACAGGTATAGAGCGGAGCCTCGCTGCCGTCATCACCCCATGAAGTAACGATGACTTCTTTGACTTTTTCCTTTCGGCAAGCTTCAATAGCAGCAAGTGTTGTTTCAAGGGTTTTCTTATGATGCGGTATATATCCCGTCCAGCGCCATGCTCCGCCGGCAAACATGGTCTTTTTCGTAAGCGCTCGGCATACTTGCAGGTGTTTTCGGTAATGCTTGGTCAAGCAGCTATAGTAATCCCAGTACATTAATCCTACCTGATGGGGGATAATCGGCTCAGTATTTTCTTTGTTATTGGAATAGCGGCCAAAGAACATATCATCCCAAACGATAGGCTTAAAGCCGTATGTTTTGCAGAGGTTTTTCATAAAAGCAAGATGCTCCTCCATAATATTCCTCTTTTGTTTGAGTCCGTTTTCATCCAAATAGCGCCCACGTCCCAGATTATGGGCTTCGTCCATTCCGATATGGATAATATCCGAAGAAAATGCTTTGCGTAACGACGCAATCATCCGTGTAAGCAGTACCCGGACTTCAGCATTAGCAATATTAAAGATGTTATCGATATCTTTATACTTGTATTCTATCGCCTCCCACATAAAATATTGATCCATGTGAGCAAGCGTCTGGATGCACGGAACCAACTGTACGCCGAAAATCTGCGCATAGCGGTCGAGCTCCTGCAAATCTTTGATGGAATACCGTCCGCGTAATGCACCAAAGTAAGGAGCGCCTTCAACTTCGTACACATCTTCCATATACAGCATAAACCACGAATGTCCCATAAAGGCCATTTCGCGAATAAGCTGTTTTAGCATATCGATATGTGCAACAGCATTACGGGAAAGATCGAGCATTAAGCCGTTTTTTGTAAAAACATGATCCATGCGGAATTCCAATAAACGCTGGGCATCCCGCCTTGAGTAGAGCAGAGAATCTTCAATTGTTTGACTTTTAAGCAACAACATCGACAACGCAAAATAAAAATGCGGCGCAGAATCCGCTTCAATTTCGCACACGCCGTTTCTAAAAGTTGTGGAAATTTCGGAGTTCTTCACTTTTTTGAACATAACGGGAATACCGTCTTCGCTAATTCTAAGCGGATAGCTTTTTCTCAGTTCTGCAACTGCGAGCGTCATTTTTTCGTCAAGATCGGATAGATCAAGTTTTAACGGTTTCAACGGTTTTATTGCCATACACATTATTTTATCCATCAAAAATAATTAAAGAAACCCTCTAAAAATTTTAGGTTTTAGAGTTTCTAAATAGTAAAGACCATTATACCACAGTTATAAAGAAATGACAGCGCAAATTTTGCGTAAATTTTGCATAGGCTTTTAAAAAATTACTAACGAAGGTATAATTAGAAATAGGAATTATATACAATAAACCTGTTCGAAAACGCAGTTATCGAATAGGTCTAATATAAGAATTCGGAGGCATGCTGCTATGAAATGTATTATCGATAAAAGTATCGTTGAACTCGGGATTACAAGTGTTGTGATTGGCGTTGCAAAAAATATCGATCCGCACGCGAAATTATCCGATTCATTCTTAAAAAAGCAAAAAAAGATGGAAGATTGGGCATTACAGTGCGATGTTGATGAGGTTTTGCATAATCCGATTACTCAAGGCTATGCCGATTTGCTGCAAAGCGTCGGGCGCAGTATCAAAAAGTATCCGCCGACTGTTCCCGCATTTATTCGGAACATTCAGCGCCGCGGTTCTATGCCGCACATCAATAGTGTTATCGATATCTACAACGTCGAATCATTACATTCGCTTTTAGCGATTGGCGGGCACGATCTTGATAAGATAGACGGGCAGATAGAATTTACCGTCAATAAGGAAGCGGGGGTTTTTCTTCCGATTTCATCGACTGAGAAGCATGTTGCCGAAACCGATTACGTATACCGCGACTCTAAAGGTATTATTGCATGGCTTGGTGTCCGCGACGGGGAAGATTATAAATTTGACGACGGAACAAAAAACGCAATCTTTATTATCACAGGGAATGCCGATACTTCCGTAGAAATGCGTGTGGAAGCGCTTAAGCGGATTCAAAGCGATTTGGCGGAGTGTATGCCTCAGCTGGAATTTGAGATACAGGTTATCGAAGGATAGGCTCAAACCGCTATTCGCTCTTGGTTTTGAGTACCGAAAGGAAGGCAGACTGCGGCAGCTCCACATCGCCGACCATCTTCATGCGCTTCTTTCCCTCTTTCTGCTTTTCAAGGAGCTTGCGTTTGCGGGTAATGTCGCCGCCGTAGCACTTTGCCAGCACGTCCTTGCGCACCGGATTAACCGTTTCCCGTGCGATAACTTGGCTGCCGATTGCGCCTTGAATAGCGATTTTGAACTGCTGGCGCGTAATTTCTTCCTTTAGCTGCTCGCACACGTGGCGCGCCTTGTTGTAGGCGTTGGGTTTATACGAAAGCTGCGCAAGTGCGTCCACCGGTTTGCCGTTCAGCAGAATATCAATTTTAACCAGCTCCGTCGGGCGCATTTCGATTACTTCATATTCAAACGACGCGTAGCCGCGGCTGATGCTTTTAAGCCGGTCGTAAAATTCAAACAGTACTTCCGCAAGCGGCATTTCATACGTAACCTCTACCCGTTTTTGGTCAAGGTAGTTCATATTGGTCTGCACGCCGCGTTTTTCGATGCAGAGGGAGATGATATTACCGAGGTATTCCGTCGGGGTGATGATATTCGCTTTGATATACGGCTCATCCGCAGAAGCGATCTTACCTTCGTCGGGGTATTCGGCGGGGTTGTCGCAGATCATCGTTTCTCCGTTCCGCAGATGGATGCGATACTGCACGGACGGCGCGGTAAAGATAACCGCTTGGTCGAATTCCCGTTCAAGTCGCTCTTGCACAATCTCCAGATGGAGCAGCCCCAAAAAGCCGCAGCGGAACCCGTGCCCAAGCGCAACGGAAGAGTCTTTTTCGTAGGTGAGGCTTGCGTCATTGAGCTTGAGCTTGTCAAAGGCATCGCGCAGCTGTTCGTAGTCGTTGGTGTCGACGGGATACACGGAAGAAAACACTACGGGCTTAACCGCTTTAAACCCTGCACGGGGTTCCGCACAGGGGCGTGCCGCATCGGTGATCGTGTCGCCGACTTGCACATCGGAGACTGTTTTAATCCCCGCGATAATGTAGCCGACTTCTCCGGCACGGAGAGAATCCCGCTGCACAAGGTCAAGGATAAAAACACCGGTTTCTTCTACACGGTATTCCGCATTGCTGTGCATAAAGCGGATGGTCATTCCGGGCGTTACCGTCCCTTCAAACACCCGCAGGTGGATAATAACGCCGCGGTATGCGTCGTAGTGGCAGTCGAAGATGAGCGCCTGCAAGGGCGCTTCTGCAGAACCGGTCGGCGGCGGAAAGTGTTTTACAATAGCTTCAAAAAGCGCATCGATATTTTTGCCGGTCTTTGCCGAAACCGCAACGGCGATATCGGAATCAAGCCCTAAATCGTGATCAATCTGAGCAGACACTGCCGGAATATCCGCCGCCGGTAAATCGATCTTGTTGATGACCGGCAGAATTTCGAGGTTATGCTCAAGCGCAAGGTACATATTGGAAAGTGTTTGAGACTCCACACCCTGCGTCGCATCTACAATCAAAATTGCCCCCTCGCAGGATGCAATAGCGCGGGAGACCTCATACGTAAAGTCAACGTGTCCGGGAGTGTCGACAAAGTTTAAAAGATAATCCTGCCCGTCGGCGGCACGGTACGGGATGGTAACCGCTTGGCTTTTGATAGTGATGCCGCGCTCCCGTTCAATGTCCATGTTATCGGTCATCTGCGCCCGATAATAGCGTTCGTCGATAACCTTTGCTTTTTCTATAAGACGGTCGGCAAGCGTAGACTTTCCGTGATCGATATGAGCAACAATACAAAAATTGCGGATATGGTCGATTGAATACATAGGTTCTCTATAGTATTGGAAATACGGGCGGCTGTCCAGAGCGCGCATTTATAGCTATGAATTCTTAATTATGAATTATTTCGATGAGTAGGGCGCATTCAGCTTCCGCTTTTTCGGCAATGCGCGGGACTTGTTTAAGCATATCCTGAGAAACGGCAGTATAGTTGCGGATTAGATCAGTGGGGGTACTTGCAAAGCGCTGTTGTTCCAGCATAGCATAAAAGATGTAAAATAGATCGGCAATATTTCGTTTTGGAGCAAATAGTTCCGTAAGGGTTTTCGTTAACTCCGTGTATGTCGCGCTTAAAAAATATGCTTCATCCTTTGTTGGGGCTTCACAGGTATTGTCCATATACAAAGCCCATATATAGTTGCGAAGGCAGCGATCAATGCCCGCATACCAGCTTTCTATGGCGCTTTTCGTATTTTGAGAAACTTCGCCGGCAATCGAGTTCATATCCGCAGAAACCGGATTTGTATCGAAAGCTGCACCGAGCGGAGGCATGTGTTTTTGAATTTTCCGTGCTGCTTTATATAATCGCTTTAGCTGCTTACGCAGTACCGCCAGCCGTTTTCTTGCCGTGCCAAGTGTTTTTTTTCGTAGTTTACGAAGCAGCAGCCATACTCCGGTACCTACCGCCGCAAGCAGCCCGACACTTATAATCGCCGCGCCGTATAATAAAAAATCGGTTCCCGGCGGTAATAGCGGCGGCTTCGGCGGCTGAAGGCTTACCCGTTCGCCGGTTCCTAAGAGTGAAGAAACGGAGATTGCCGGAAGTTTACGGTGTAATTGTAAGAAAGTAAGAGCGGGGAACTCAATTTCGCCTGTTTCCCATGGGACGAATGTAATGGCGAGGTAGTACCCTGTTTCCCGTTTCACAATCATGATTTCGTTGATTGTCATTACGTCGCTTTGCGTCATGCCTTTAAGCGGAATAGGTACGGCAGCAGTAAAGCCGCTCGCGGTTAAAGATTTGTATTCTTTTTCGGACAACGGGAAAAGAAACTGCGCCGTATCGCCGACAAAGATACGCTGAGGAATGAGTACCCCGTTCATAATGCCGTATCCGCTTGCGGCCGGTATCGGCTAAAGGGGTGAGCACCGTATTTGCCGGTCAAAAAAAATTGATTTAAGAGCTTTACCGTATTGCCGTCGTATGGTAGCACGAGCGGATATGCTCCGCAGCGTATACAGGTGTTTTCCCATTGTTGGGTGTCTTCGGTTATACGGCGGATACGATCCTGCCGGAACTGATGCGAATTGGTCGGTAATAGCCGCTCCAACCCCGTTTCGGGGTCGGCAAAGCGTAATATCCCTGCGGCGGGCAGCGCTTCATCATAAGGGGCTGTGATACGGATTGCTGCAACGTCATGACGGCGCGCCAATAGACCCAACTCTTTTTCAAAATTTTCTACTTTAAAATCGGAGAGAATAATAACGAGCGCCCGCTGCCGTAGCAGCTTTGCCGCCGCTTCAAGCGCAGGCGCTAGGGCGGTTCCTTTGCTTTTAGCGCCCGAAACGGCAATCCGTTCCAGAGCGCTCAGTATATGCAAGCTTGGCTCTCTTCCGCGCCGGAGCTGGAATATTCGCGCAACCTTTCCGTCAAAAGCGAGGAGTCCCGTATAGCTATGTAAGTGTTCCGCTGCAAAGGTGATCAGCGCTGCTGCTTCCAATAGTTTTTCTTGCGGTGAATCAATAGTACAGCCTGCTTCCATCGAAGCGGAAACATCGGCAATCAAAAAAAGCCGCAAGTCCCGTTCTTCACGGTAGAGCTTCACAAAGGTTTTGCCGCTCCGTGCCATCAAGTTCCAGTCGATACTGCGGATATCATCCCCCGCTTCATATTCACGCAGTGCATCAAACTCAATGCCTCTGCCGCGAAAATGACTGCGGAAGCTTCCGGCTTGCATTCCCTGCGCGATGGAGAGCGCTGCCAGCTGTAACTGTTTTGACCGTTCCGCTAAATAACCGGTTTTCATCTGCCTCGTATCCGGAATCGGCAGCTGCTTCGTGAGCATCTGCGCAGCTGTCCGCTCCCCGTACAATTGTTAAAAGGCTGCTCGCTTACATAACCTCAAGGAAGGGAACAATCACAAGTCCTGTTGCATTTTTCAGTACGATATATACGGCTTTTGCAAGCGCAAGCCGGGTTGCAGCAACATCGGGATCTTCCGCACTGAGGATGGGGCAGTCATGATAGAAGCGGCTAAACAGCTTGCAGAGGTCGTAAAGATAGCTTGTTATCAGCATCGGTGCATACTGGGCGGCGGCCTTGTCTACTTGAGCGGGAAATTCTTCCAGTTTTTTCAGTAATTCCCATTCTATATCGGAGCTAAGCAGTTCCGGCTTGCAAACGCCTGCCTTCGCTTTTTTGCCTTCTTCAGTATCAGCCTTGCGTAAAATAGAAGAAATACGGGCGCCCATGTATTGGATATAGGGACCGGTGTTGCCGTTGAACGAAAGAGATTCGGAAGCATTGAACAGCATATCTTTTATCGTGTCTACTTGAAGCAAGAAGTAGTGCAATGCACCGAGTGCGACTTTTTCCGCGACTTCTTCAGGATTTCCTACCGCGTCTTCGCGTCCCTTGGAGGCGATCTCCTTTAACGCGCTATTTTTAAGTTCGGTAATAAGATCGTCCGCATCGACAACGGTACCTTCGCGGCTCTTCATTTTACCTTCAGGCAAGTTCACCATACCATAAGCGAGGTGATACAAACCGGCATACCAATCATAGCCAAGCAGCTTCATAATATAGAAGAGTACTTTAAAATGGTAAATTTGTTCATTACCTACGACGTAGATGAGCTTGTCAAACGGCCATTCACCGTGGCGGGTTATTGCAAGTCCGATATCTTGCGTAATGTACACCGACGTTCCGTCTCCGCGCAGTAACAGTTTCTTTTCAAACCCGAGTGCTTTAAGGTCAACCCAAATGGATCCGTCCTCGTCTTTGTAGAAGATACCTTTTTTTAAGCCTTCCATAATTTCAGCGCGACCTTTGCGGAATACATCGCTTTCAAAGAAAAGCTTATCGAACGAGACACCCGTGCGTTTATATGTTTGTTCAATACCCTGCAGCGCCCAGCCGTTCATCGTCTTCCACAGCTTCATTGTTTCAGGATCGCCCGCTTCCCATTTTCGCAGCATCTCCTGCGCTTCATCTTCGGCTTCGGGATGATCTTTGCTGTATTTGTGAAACTGAACATACATATCGCCGACAAACTTATCGGGTTTTATGCCTTCCTTTACAGGATCGATACCGTTTCCGAAAAGTTTATACGCGAGCATCGATTTACAGATGTGTACGCCGCGGTCGTTGATGATGTTGGTTTTGTATACATCCGCTCCGCTGAACTGGAGAATGCGGGAGAGGCTTTCGCCGATAGCGTCATTACGCAGGTGTCCGAGGTGTAGCGGTTTATTGGTGTTAGGGCTTGAAAACTCAACCATGATTTTTTTACCGGCAAGGGTCGTTGTCTTTCCGTAGTTTTCATTCTCGCTAATAATGGTGTTGAGAATCTGAGCAGCCGTTTCACCCTTGGGCAAAAAGACGTTAATATACGGCCCCACCGCTTTCACTTCTCCCTTTCCTTTGAGGGCAGCATCGGCTTGCAGCTTGGGTAACAGTTCCGTTGCTATTTTAGCAGGAGCGGAACGCAATGTTTTTGCAAAACTAAAAAGCGGAAAACCTAAATCGCCCAGATTCGGATCGGGTGGCGTTTCCATTGCAATTCGCTCCGCCGTAACGGCTTCGGCGCCTTCAGGCAGCATCGATGTAAGTGCGCGTGCAATACTTTCTTTCCATAATAACCGTATATCGTTCATAATTACCTCACTTATAGGAACCGCTAAAAGATTTCGTTTTTAGAGATGCCTTTGTGTTTCTGATTTAGGAAAAACCTCCGGAATTATCGATTGTAAGAGGCTCATATCAGTATAGAAAATTCCGTGGCTTAGTGCAAGAGTATTTATAATTATGAATTTGCTCTAATTTTATTGTAAATTTTGCTTGCATTTAAGAAAAACTGTGTTATAATTATTTCTATCTTTTGCAGGGAGACACGGCTGATAGTGTTTTTTTACGCGAAGCAGCCTTTGGGCGGTATAGTTACCGCATCCTGCACTATAAGTTATAGGAGGCTTATATGTCCGTATTAAGTGTTACCAGTGAAATTAAAACACTGCGTAAAGTATTGCTTCATAGGCCTGGTGCCGAACTACTTCATTTAACTCCCGACACCTTAGGCGAACTGCTGTTTGACGACATTCCGTTCTTAAAAGTCGCTCAGGCAGAACACGACGCCTTTGCCAAGATTTTGAGAGATAACGGAGCCGAAGTTCTGTACCTCGAAGACCTTGCCGCAGAAGCAATTAAAAAACCGGAAATTAGAACAAAGTTTATTGAGCAGTTTATTAACGAAAGCGATGTTTATTCCGAAAAACACAAGGAAAGCATTCGCGAACTGCTGAACAACATCAAAGATAACAAACAACTGATTTTAAAAACGATGGAAGGTATTGATATTAAAGAACTTAATATCAAAGGTAATGCCTCGTTGGTAGACTTCGTTGCCGATTCCGATTCGTCAATGGTTGTCAATCCTATGCCTAACCTGTATTTTACCCGCGATCCTTTTGCTACAATCGGAAACGGTGTAAGCTTGAATAGAATGTTCTCCGTTACTCGTAACCGTGAAACAATCTATGCCGAATATATCTTTAATCATCATCCCGATTATGCCGGTAAAGTACCCAAGTTCTACGATCGCTATGATCCGCCCCACATTGAAGGCGGCGATATCCTCAATATAAATGAAAAAGTTTTAGCCATCGGTATTTCCCAGCGTACAACTGCAAATGCCATCGATATTATCGCAAAAAAGATTTTCTTTAACAGCGATTCAAAGATTGAAACGATCCTCGCGTTTGATATTCCGGTAAGCCGCGCATTTATGCACTTGGATACGGTCTTTACACAGATCGATCACGACAAGTTCACAATCCATCCCGGTATTCTCGGCCCGCTCCGCGTATTCACCATTACCAAAGGCGCTACGAAAGGCGAGTTGAAGATCGTAGAAAATGATACGACGCTCGAGAAAACGCTTGCTCAGTACACCGGTACCGGCCATGCAGAACTGATTCAGTGTGCAGGCGGCGACAAGATTGCTGCAGCGCGTGAGCAGTGGAACGACGGTTCAAACACACTGTGTATCGCTCCCGGAACAATCGTTGTATACGAAAGAAATGATGTTACCAACGAGATTCTCGCAAAGCGCGGACTGAAAGTTTTGACTATGCCGAGCGCCGAGCTTTCACGCGGACGCGGCGGTCCCCGCTGTATGAGTATGCCGCTCGTACGCGACAACTAAATCATACATTTTGTGCGAAATTTTATTCAAAATTTTGCACTCGTTTTCCAGAAATGGGAAGCGTCTTCGTACGAATAAGTATTGGAGGCGTTTCCCTTATTCTTTACTGCCTGCAAGGGAGCAGGCATCAATTTAGCGCTATGTATAACAATAGCAAGGAGTTTTTATGGGTGTGAATCTTTTAGGACGCAGCTTCTTAAAGTTATTGGATTTCAGCTCAGCAGAGATCAGGTATTTGTTGGATCTTTCAAAAGAATTAAAAAAGTTGAAGATGACACATACCCCGCACGATCACTTAAAAGGAAAAAACATCGTATTGCTGTTTGAAAAAACCTCAACACGCACACGCTGTTCTTTTGAAGTCGCCGCAATGGATTTAGGTATGGGTTCAACCTTCCTTGATCCGGCAAGCTCCCAAATGGGACATAAAGAAAGCATCGAAGATACCGCACGGGTTTTAGGCCGTATGTACGACGGTATCGAATATCGCGGATTCAGCCAAGAGATTGTTGAAAAACTGGCAAAATATGCAGGCGTACCGGTTTGGAACGGATTAACCAACGAATTCCATCCCACTCAGATGCTCGCAGACGTACTCACCGTTGAAGAGCACTTCGGTCATTTGAAAGGTATCAAGCTGACGTTTGTCGGCGATGCTCGCAATAACGTTGCCAATTCATTGATGATTGTCTGCGCAAAGATGGGTATGCACTTTACCGCATGCGGCCCCAAGGATCTGTTCCCCGCAGCCGACTTAGTAAAGACTGCTGAAGCGATTGCAAAAGAGACCGGCGCAACCATCACCCTTACCGATGATGTAGAAAAAGGCTGTAAAGATGCAGACGTATTGTACACCGATATATGGGTATCGATGGGTGAACCCGACAGCGTATGGGAATCCCGCATTAAGTTGTTGAGTAAATATCAGGTGAACAAGAAGATGATGGCTCTGGCTAACCACAATGCTATCTTCCTGCACTGCTTGCCCTCGTTCCACGATTTGAACACAAAAGTCGGACGCGAAGTAAATGAAAAATTCGGTATTCCTGAAATGGAAGTAAGCAACGAAGTCTTTGAATCGGTACAGTCAAAAGTGTTCGATCAGGCTGAAAACCGCATGCATACCATTAAAGCGGTTATGTATGCAACCTTAAAATAAAGCGAGCGTTACTACGAGTATGAAAAAAGAAAGAATTGTTGTAGCGCTTGGCGGAAATGCACTGG
Source organism: Treponema sp. OMZ 805 (assembly GCF_050937395.1). Lineage (NCBI taxonomy): Bacteria > Pseudomonadati > Spirochaetota > Spirochaetia > Treponematales > Treponemataceae > Treponema > Treponema sp. OMZ 805. Next base: position 57,244 of record NZ_JACCLP010000013.1, read on the forward strand.
GAAACAATCCGCAGGAGCAGCTTGCGTTAGTAAAAGAAACGGCAAAATCGATTGTCGCATTGGCGGAAAGCGGCTATGAGATCGTTATCGGGCACGGTAACGGACCACAGGTCGGTATGATCAATTTGGCGATGGACTATGCAGCAAACGGAAGTGCGGGAACTCCAGCAATGCCGTTCGCCGAATGCGGAGCCATGAGCCAAGGATACATCGGCTATCATTTGCAGCAGGCAATCGGCGACGAACTGAAACGTCGGAATGTTAAGCGCGATGTTGTATGCCTTATCACGCAGGTTTTAGTATCGGAAAACGATCCTGCGTTCACAAACCCCAGTAAGCCCATCGGTATGTTCTATACAAAAGAACAGGCTGATAAAATTAAGGCTGAAAAACCGGATCAAACATTTGTTGAGGATGCAGGCAGAGGCTACCGCCGCGTAGTTCCGTCGCCGCAGCCGGTCGCGATTATCGAGCGTCCCGTTATCGAAGAGTTGGTTGCCGCAGGGCATATCGTTATTACCGTCGGAGGCGGCGGTATTCCGGTTCTGCAAAAAGCAGACGGTTTACACGGCGTTGATGCGGTTATCGACAAAGATAAATCCTGTGCAAAGCTTGCAGCGGATGTGAAAGCCGATAAGCTCGTCATTTTAACGGCGGTAGAGCAGGTTTGTATCAACTTTAACAAACCCAATCAGCAGGCTTTAAGCAAACTGAACATTGCCGAAGCGGAAAAATACATTGCCGAAGGGCATTTTGCAAAGGGCAGCATGCTCCCAAAGGTAGAAGCATGTTTACAGTTTGTCCGCAATCACAAAGAAGGACAAGCGGTTATTACCTCGCTGGCAAATGCGGGCAATGCGCTGAAAGGCGGTAACAGTACGGTTATTACCGCTAACTAATTTACGGTACTGCGGATAAATATACGTTATTTACCGCAGTGCTTCCGGTTATTTCCGGTATTCCGGTTGAAAAGACGTTGTCTTTCTAACCGGAGCTTGCATCGTATAAGGATTGTATATCATGCAAACCGGTTTTTAAATAAATTGGAGGAAAAAAAATGGGAAAAGATAAAAAAAAGAGGTCTTCTCTCTCTGCATTCTCTATTTTGTACATCATTCTGCTCGTCTTGGCAGTAATCACATGGATTATTCCCGATGTACAAAGTGCGACGCTCGGAACAATTGTTATGGCGTCATACAACGGATTTGCCAATGCGCTTGACGTTTGTTTCTTCGTATTGGTACTCGGCGGTTTCTTGGGCATTGTAACGAAAACCGGCGCTCTTAATGCAGGGATTACTCACCTTGTAAAAAAATTAAAGGGCAATGAACTTATCCTTATTCCGATTCTGATGACGTTGTTCTCAATCGGCGGTACTACTTACGGTATGGCTGAAGAGACTGTTGCATTCTATGGATTGCTTGCTGCAACGATGGTTGCCGCCGGTTTTGATTCGGTGGTCGGTGCTGCTACGGTATTGCTCGGTGCGGGTGTCGGCGTTCTCGGTTCAACGGTAAACCCCTTTGCAACCGGTATCGCTATTGACAGTGTTAACAAGAGCTTTGAAGAACTTGGTATTCAGAGCAGCGTAAATAACGGTATTGTTATTGCATTGGGTATTGTTCTTTGGCTTTCTTCTCTTATCATCGCATGTGCATTTGTCATGTCTTATGCAAAGAAAGTAAAGAAAGATAAGGGTTCTACGATCCTGTCTTTACAAGAACAAGAAATCATGAATGAGGAATTTTCAAAAAAAGATACGGATGTCGAAGTTGCATATACCGGAAAAATGAAGCTTTCAATGGCTATCTTCGCGTTCGGCTTCTTCGTGATGATTATTTCCGTTATTCCGTGGGATAAGTTCAATGTTACCGCATTCCAAGGTTGGTCTTCTTTCCTGACAGGCGCTGCAATCGGTGAATGGTGGTTCGGCGAATTGGGTATGTGGTTCTTTATCATCGGTTTGATTATTGCATTTATCAATAGATTTACCGAAAATGAAATTGTTTCCGCATTTATGGAAGGCGCAAAGGATATTATGGGCGTTGTTCTCGTTATCGCTGTTGCACGTGGCGCTTCCGTATTGATGGGTGAAACCGGTTTGGATAAGTATGTTCTTGAGCATGCTTCACAAGCGTTGGAAGGTTTGCCGGCATTTGCATTTGCACCGCTTTCATACATCCTGTATGCTTTGCTGTCATTTGTTATCCCATCAACCTCCGGTTTGGCAACCGTATCAATGCCGATTATGGGACCGCTTGCGCAGAACTTAGGCTACAACCCCGCTGTTATGGTTATGATTTTCTCTGCAGCATCCGGTATCCTGAACCTCTTTACCCCCACAAGCGGTGTTGTTATGGGTGGTCTTGCAAGTGCTCGTATCCAATACAGCACATGGCTCAAGTTTGTCGGTAAGATACTTGCTGTACTGTTTATCGTCAACCTTGTCGTTCTGACTGTAGGAATGATGGTTCTTTAAAAATAATCTTTAGGCGTAAAAGCCTGATGTATCGGACATCTAAAAATTTCGGTTTTTACGGTGTCTATCATATTTAACGAAAACAGCCTATTAACCCGTTTGGATTAATAGGCTGTTTTTTTATACATGCTGTTTATTGATAAATCTCTATCGTAACCTTATCTTTTAAAAGATGCATAATCGGTATCTCGATTAGATATTCATCGTATAAATCAAGATAACTTACTTCTGTAGTTTTTTTTGACCTTTTAAGAATAACTTTACTGATAGAAGGCATGCAGGATTTACTGACCAGTAGCCGATATTTGCTGGCTGCTAAAAACAATTGAAACATTTCGTTATCGGTTTGTGAGGAATCATCACCTTGCAGCGAACCGACGTAAATTGACATTTTCTTTTTTGCATATTTCGGTATAAAGTCAATATCCTCTGCATTAATGGCTTTAAGTATGTCCTTATTTTTATAGTTGAGATTTATATCGATAAGGTATCCGACATTGACCTGATCATTTATCTTTGTTATTTTTGCACCGAATTGCTCATATTCTTTCATATCCGATGTGCTGAATTCGGAAAAAAGCTCATCATAATTAACAGGAGCATTATTCTGCATAGCTGCCGCCATCTCCAATATCGCTTTTGCGACAGTAATGCTGATGGTGTTTTGATCCGTTCCGTCACTTTTACGAGTGACATGTTGGACGATGTCGATACAGCCTGTTAAACTTAGACAGCATAATCCGATACAAATACCAAGTCCTATTTTTTTCATACAAAACTCCTTTCTATGATTCTATAAGGTGCTAGATGACATGTCAATGCCGTGCCGTAACAGTCCTGAGGGATGTTGTAAAGGGCAAGCGTTCCAATCTTGTGTTATACTCGCCTCACAAAAATATTTTTAGCAAAACGCGCTCTTCCCTACTTGAAGCTCGTGGAAACTGCAAAAGAAAGTATTAAGCATTAGAATTGATGCCTGTGTGGCAATATCCGCGATGGAATATTCCGTATTGTGTAATTCCAGTACAAAAGCGCATCAATGCAACAGTTTCCAAAGTTCACACGTTGTTCAACTGTTGCATTTTAAGGATCTTTTTTGATAGCCCCGTTCGGGTTAAGCTGCCTTACCTGCCGCAGCAGTGCTTGTATTTTTTACCGGAGCCGCAGGGGCAGGGATCGTTTCTGCCGACTTTAGGCGCGGTGCGTACTACTTGGACGTTTTCCGGCTTGCTGCTGGAACCCATCGGGGAGCTGCTCTGGTGGAAAGAAGCCATGGAGCTGTGGTGCGCGGAGCCTTGCGGAATACGGCGCCCCTGAGTGCGCGAAGCGGGTTCTTCGGTGCTAATCCGTACCAATACCAGTAAGGAGGCAATGGAGAAGCGGATTTCGTCGAGCATCGCGTAGAAGATGTCGAAACCTTCAAGCTTGTATTCCGTAAGCGGGTTTTTTTGACCGTAAGAACGAAGATAGACGGCTTCGCGTAAGGCTTCCAGATTTTCCAAGTGATCGAGCCATTTACGGTCTATCGCCTGTAAATACTGATAACGAATGAACATATTGAGGTTTTCGTTACCGGCAAGCGCGATTTTTTCTTCGATATTTGCTTTGAGCGCGGCGTAGATTTTCTGTTGCAGTGCGGCGGTATCGCCAGCTTGAGCCAGCTTCGTATCCTCATCACTGAAGATGTAGCCGAATTTTGCCTTGAGATTTGCTTGCAGTTCCTTGAGTTCTTCCGGTTTTTCCTTGCGGGAACCGTGCTTGAACTGCTCGAATGCATCATCGAGGTACTCTTCTATCGTGGTGTAAATGCGCTCAACGAGGCGCTCATCCTGCAAAATTTTATCACGCTGTTCATAGATAAAGCCGCGCTGCTCGTTCAGCACGTCGTCGTATTCAAGGAGATGCTTACGGATATCGAAGTTGCGCTCTTCAACCTTGGTTTGCGCCTTTTCAATACTCTTGTTGAGCCACGGGTGTTCAATCGGCTCGCCGGGTTCCATACCGACCTTTGCCATCACCCGCTTGAGGTTTTCGCCGCCGAACAGACGCATCAGGTCGTCATCGAGGGAAAGGAAGAATTTTGAACGCCCCGGATCGCCCTGCCGTCCGGAACGGCCGCGCAGCTGATTGTCGATACGGCGGCTTTCGTGCCGTTCGGTACCGATAACATACAACCCGCCGAGCGATTTAACTTCCTTGTAGTCTTCCTGCCACTTCTTGTATTCTTCGTCGTATATTTTTTGATACACTTCCGGCTCGGCTTCGGTTCCTGCCCGTCTGCGTGCCCTAAATTCGGGACTGCCGCCGAGCTTGATGTCGGTACCGCGTCCCGCCATGTTTGTTGCAATCGTAACCGAGCCTTTTGCGCCCGCTTCCGCGATGATGAGCGCTTCCCGTGCGTGGTTCTTGGCGTTCAATACCTCGTGCCGGACACCTTTTCGGGTGAGTAGTGCCGAAAGCTTTTCCGATTTTTCGATAGACACCGTACCGACCAGTACCGGCTGTCCGCGTTTATGCGCTTCGGCAATTTCGTTACAGAGCGCTTCCCATTTTTCCGCTTCGTTTAGGTAGACCACGTCGTGCTCGTCCTTGCGGATAACCGGCAAGTTGGTCGGGATAACCACAACATCAAGCGAGTAAATCTTGTTGAATTCAACCGCTTCGGTGTCCGCCGTACCGGTCATACCGGATAGCTTGTCGTACATACGGAAGAAGTTCTGAAAGGTGATGGTTGCCATCGTGCGGTTGCGTTGGGCAATGCGGATATGCTCCTTTGCTTCGATAGCCTGATGCAAGCCGTCCGAATAGCGGCGTCCTTCAAGAATACGCCCTGTGAACTCATCAACAATCTGCACCTGCCCTTCTTTTACAACATAATCGACATCGATGTGATAGAGGATGTGGGCGCGTACCGCCTGCGTAAAGTAGTGGATATATTCAAAGTTTTCTTCTTCAAAGAGACTGCCGTTAATCAGCCCCTGTTTTTGCAGAATATCCTGAATGTGCAACATACCGGAGTCGGTAAAGGACACACGGCGGCTCTTTTCGTCGAGCGTGTAGTCGCCGATAATCTCTTCCCCTTCCAGCTCGTTGGGATATTCGCCGGTTTCGGGATTTTTCTTGACCTCTTCAAGCTGATCGACGAACTTATCGACATCAAAATATCGCTTGGTGTCATCCTCGGCAGCGCCGGAAATAATGAGCGGGGTACGCGCTTCGTCGATAAGGATGGAGTCTATTTCGTCCACAACCGCGAAAGAAAAGCCGCGCTGCACTTTTTCTTCTATTGTAAGTTGCATATTGTCGCGCAGATAGTCAAAACCGAATTCGTTATTGGTACCGTAGGTAATGTCCGCATTGTAGGCAGCCTTCCGCGCGGCGTTATCCATGTTGGAAAGGATTGCGCCGACACTGACTCCGAGATATGCGTAGACGGGACGCATCCAATCGGCGTCGCGTTCTGCAAGGTAGTCGTTGACGGTTACAATGTGTACACCCTTCCCGGAAAGGCTGTTGAGATATGAAGCGGCGATACTCATCAAGGTTTTACCTTCACCGGTCTTCATTTCGACGATGCGTCCCGAATGGAGAACCAGCGAACCTAAGAGCTGTACATCGTACATACGCTCGTGCAAAATACGCCGCGCAGCTTCCCGTGCAAGCGCAAAGGCTTCGGGAATAAACGCATCGAGGGATTCGCCTTTTGCAAACCGCTCCTTAAACTCGGCAGTCTTTTGCTTAAAATCTTCGGGAGCAAGAGCGAGCGCCCATGCTTCTTTTTCATTTATCTGATGAAGAACGGGAAGGAGCGCTTTAATGTCCCGTTCGTGCTGTGAACCGAAAACGGCTTTAATTATTTTATCTGCAATCATTGTATCAATGTACCGCGATTTGAGCTAAATGTCAATTTTCGGAGAAAAAACCTATAAAACATCAAAAAAAGTAACAATGCGAGGGCTTGTAAAAAGCCGCTTTTTTTTTTATACTCACTCAGATACAGGCTGTTTAAGAAGCATAGTTGATATGCCGATATAGGCAGCATGATTTTTTGATCCGTTAGCTCAGGTGGATAGAGCGGTTGCCTCCTAAGCAGCAGGTCGCACGTTCGAATCGTGTACGGGTCATTCTTTAATAGGAGGTTGGTATGATTGCGCTTATTATTGGGGCAGCAATGATTCTCTTTACAGTCTTTGCAGCGCTTCCGCCGGAGACTGCCGGTTTCGGACTCGGCTGGGGAAAAGATATCCTGCTCTTTTTGCGCGGCGGCTTACCGATTTTTACGGCCTTTGTCGGCTTAATTGCTGTGTTCATCGGTATTGCGGACATTAAAGACAAACAGGATGCGAAAAAAGAAGAAGCGGCGATGAAAGCAGGAGAAAATAAAAACGAATAAAGTTCTGCGGGTTGACTGCATAGCTGATTTTTTGATATAGTACTCTACCCACATTATCTGCAATAAAAATATATAAGGTACACAAAAGATGAAAACAATTTTTTATAAAGAGCGCGAAATACCGCGAAGCTGGTATGTTATCGACGCTGCAGGAAAGCCGCTTGGACGGGTCGCTGCAAAAGTTGCTGCAATGGCGCGAGGAAAGCACAAGGCTCTCTATGCGCCCCATCAGGAATCAGGCGATTATATTATCGTTATCAATGCCGATAAAGTTGCCGTTACAGGGAATAAAGATAAGGATAAGATGTATTATCATCACACCGGTTTCCCCGGAGGGCTTAAATCCGTCAATTTTAACACCCTTATCGGGAAAAAGCCGACCGAACCGTTGTATATCGCGGTAAAAGGTATGCTGCCCAAAGGCCCGCTCGGACGTAAACTGCTTAAAAACGTAAAAATTTATGCAGGTAGCGAACATCCGCATGCGGCACAAAATCCTGTTGCGGTAGCGTTATAATTTAGGAGAATGGTTGTGAAAAATATCGGAATAGGAACAGGACGAAGAAAAACCTCGGTGGCGCGGGTATATATCCGCGAAGGAAAGGGTTCGGTAACCGTCAACAATAAGAATATGGACGACTACTTTGCGACTCCCGAGCAAGTTCAAATGGCAAAACGGCCTTTGTTTGTTACCGGCAGCGATACCCGCTATGATATCATCATTACCGTATATGGCGGTGGTTTAAACGGACAGGCAGGCGCTTGTTCTCATGGTATTGCACGTGCACTTGCACAGGTAGATGCCTCTAACCACAGTTCACTTAAAGCGAATGGCTTATTAACTCGTGATTCCAGAATGGTTGAACGCAAAAAGTATGGCCAACGCGGTGCTCGCCGACGCTTCCAGTTCAGCAAGCGTTAATCCTACCCTTATTGCGGTGGAGTATACATCCTCGGATACCGTCAAACTGCTACTTTCCGGGGATATTTCTATCGTAAGCCGGTTTTGTTACTTTGATGAACCGCTTACGATAGATGACCTTCCGCTCCCTCTTACAGAATCCCAAACAGAATATCTCTATCAGGCAGGTCGGCGTTTTTTAGCTGAAAAGCATGCTGTTGCTTATCTTAACCGCGCCGAACATTCTTCTTATCAACTGACAATCAAATTGCAAAAAAAAGGCTATATAAAAAATGAATATCAGCCTGCGTTGGATTATTTACGCGCCGAAGGCACGCTTGACGATTCCCGCTTTGCCGGTGCATATTTACATACGAGAAGCCTTTCAAAAAAAGAGGGGTATGCACGCCTCTTTTCGGAACTGCGTAAGCGCGGAATCGCTGCGGACACGGCAAAGCAAGCGCTCAACGATTTTTTTTCGGAGGTTGACGAAGCAGCAGTATGTGAAGGCGCCGCACGCAGCCTTATTCGTAAGGGCTATACCGAACAAAAACTCTACAACGCCCTTCAACGGAAAGGCTTTCCATTCTCTATGATTAAGCGGTGTGTTCGACACCTTTCATCCTCCGCATCGTAAAATTAAAGGGGAACCTATGAAATTTTCAAAATATCCTTTCCGGTTTATCATTATTGCCTGCCTTTGTGTGCAAAGCGCCTTTCTGTTTGCTCTTGACGTTCCGCCGCTGAACGGTCCGGTCAACGATTATGCACATATATTCAGCGCAAGCGAGTCACAGGAATTAAATGCGTATTTATATAGCATTGATCACCAAAGCGATTTACAGATAGCGGTATTGACCATTCCCTCGTTGGAGGGGGAAAGCCTTGAAGATTACTCCATCCGCGTCGCGGAAAAATGGCAGATCGGGCAAAAAGGGAAGGACAGCGGTGTTATCTTAGTAATTGCTGTACAAGACCGAAAGCTGCGCATCGAAGTGGGATACGGACTCGAGGATCGTATCACCGATGCACAAAGCAGCAGGATTATCCGTTCAATCATCGCACCTTACTTTAAACAGCAGGAATACGGAAAAGGTGTTCTTTTAGGGGTAAAAAATCTTGCAGGACTTGCACTCCAAGACAAAAGCCTCATCAACGAGGCTGTAAAAGAGGCTGACCGGCAGGATGACGATTCTATTCCGCTGCCGCTCATCATTTTCCTGATTATTATCTTTCTATTCGGCTCCCGTTTTATGCCAGGCGGTTTATTCTGGCCGTTGCTATTTCTTTCATCAGGACGGAGAGGCGGTTATTCAGGACGCGGCGGAGGTTTTGGCAGTGGAGGCTTTGGCGGCGGTTTCAGCGGAGGCGGAGGCAGCTTTGGCGGAGGCGGTTCTTCCGGCTCGTGGTAAGGTACGCAGGGCAAACGCATCAGGCCTTTTGAAAATATGCGGGCATCTGCGTTGTCGCTACGCCAAAATAAATGCTCAACGTACAACAAGTACGTCTCCGCTTTATTTCGGCTAGCTTCTAGCATCTGCGCCACCTATTTTCAAAAGGCTTACGAAGAGACTGTTCAATCGGAACTGCCATGGATGGCAGTGGTACCATGCAGTAGAGATGTTTTGTGCGCGCACAAAACTCGCCTTCAACTGATGTACACGGATGTACATCAGTTGAAGATGGCTCAAATGGTCGCCCAACCTCTGTTATTCTGCGACTTTTATCTATACGGTCTGATGCATTTGCCCGCTTGCTGAAAAAAATGTGCGAAATTTTATTTAAAATTTCGCACAGATGGAAGGCAACCGCTTAAAATATTTCCGATGCGTTTGACCTGCTAGCTTACTGCCGGATCATTGATATTTTTATCATGCAGTACAAACAGTTTTATTCCCTCCGTTGGAAATTTTAACTTTATATACCGAACAATCTGCGCAACCTTCTGCTCGACGGTATTATCTGCGTAGGCAATTAACACAAAGTTAGTCTCCGGCCACGTACTGTTGCCAAGTTTATACGAATCTCTCCCCCTCCCGTAAGCCAACGGAATGGAAGTATAGAGAAAATCCGGCAAACAGGCTTCAAGATTTGCAATGAGTTCCGGATAAACGGACTGGTTTGCTATTATTTCAATTCTAATCATTGTTATTTCCTCCTTGTCCCTGTGTTTCTGCTGTAAAATATTCAGCCCTAATCGCGGCAAGATCCGGAGGAAGGGACATCGTCGCTTTTGCATTTGCCTTTCCGTTAAATAAAGAGTAAATCACCGGAATAATAAACAATGTTACCAAGGTACTGGAAAACAAGCCGCCGATTATACACAAGCCGATCGGCTGCGTTACGCTTGCACTGTCTCCGCCGAAGAACGCCATAGGGATCATTCCCAAAATAGTCGTAAGCGTAGTCATCAAAACGGGACGCAACCGGCTCGCTCCAGCTTCCTCACATGCTTGCAGCACAGGACGGCCTCGCCGTACTAAGAGGTTTGTCTGGTCTACCAAGATGATACCGTTATTGACAACAATTCCCAGCAGCATAACCACTCCGATTAACGACACCATACTGAACGCCTGTCCTGTTATCAGATGAATAAGAACAACGCCGACAACGAGGAAGGGCATCGTGAAGAGGTTGATAAAGGGATTTTTAAAATCCTCATAAGTTCCAGCCATAACGCCGAATACGAGGATAATCGCCAATATGATAATAGAAAGAAACACATTGGAGGTATTTCTGGTATTTTTCCATGAACCCTCATACGTGAGCGTTATATTGTCCGGAATTACCAGATTATCGCTTATCAACTGCTTTATTTGCTCTTCTACTTCCCGCGCGCTGCTGCTTGAATCTTTGAGCCCCGCAGTCAGGTGAATAATGCGGGATTGATTTTCGCGATTGATGGAAACCGGTCCTGTACCGCGGATAATTTCTGCAAAGTTTGCTACGGAATAAAGACCGGATCGCCCTGCAACATAAATCTTTTCCAAATCGGGAATTTCATCTCTATCCTCTTTCATAAGCAACACAACGACATCGTAACTATCGCCGTTTTTATGATAGGTGGTAGCTGTCATCCCGTTGATGCAATAGTTAATTTCATTTGCAATCGACATGATAGAAATTCCAAAACTATATGCCCGTTCACGGTCAACCTTTATTTCAACTTGAGGTAACCCATCTTGCATATCAATCTGAGGTTCGGTAACCGAAGGAAGCTGCTCTTTTATCAGTGCTTGAATTTTCTTTGCGAGGGCAACACTTGCATCCAAATCATTTGAACGGAAAACAATATTAACATCGTTTCCGCTCATTTGCTGCATCATCCCTTCATTAAAGCTCAGCGTTGCTGCAGGATAAGAATCAAAATGGGCTCTGAGTTTCTCTTTTACCGTTTGGGCATTATCAATTTGCTTGGATGCATCGGGTAGGTAGACGGTTAACGAGCCTTTATACGACGTATCCGACATTCTTCCCCCGCCGCCGGAACCGATACTGACCACGATATTATCATAGCCTTTAATTTCATCCTGCGCAAACTGATAAAAGTCATCGAGGATTGCCTGAGTCTCTTCAAGTTTTGTCCCCAAGGGTAAGGTAACATTTAAGGAAACCGAGGAATCGTTAAAATTGGACATAAAACTTATGTTTAGACGGCCGATCAGTACAAGCGATGCTGCAAAAATTCCGAAGGCAATAACAACGGTTGCAAAGCGGCGGCGCAAAACAAAGTGTAAACCTTTCTGATACAGAGTTGTAAGCCGATTCAACGCCCTTTCAATACTCTTATCGCATTTTGCAAGAAACTTATTTTTGATAGGATGCTCTTTTCTATTACTGACCGGCAAAAACTTTCCTGCTAAGACCGGTACTAGGAACACGGCAACAAAAAGCGAGGAAAGAATCGCAATTAAGATAACGGACATCAAGCTGCTGAACATTTGTCCAAGCATTTCAAGCTTATTTTTAAAAACGAAGAAGGGGATAAAGACGCAAATAGTCGTAAGGTTTCCGGCAGCTACGGAAGCCATTACTTCTTGAGTGCCGATAACAGCGGCGGTCAAAGCCTGTGTTCCTCGATTCCGATAGACATAAATATTTTCCAATACGACAACGGAAGCGTCCACAACCATACCGAGTCCTAAAATTAAACCGGTCATGGTAATCATATTCATCGTTATGCCGGCAAACGACATAATGGTAAGGGTGATTAAAATACAGAACGGGATGGAAATAGCCATAATAAAGGTACTTCGTCCGCTGCGCAAAAATATGAATAGGACTAAAACTGAAAGAATAAAACCTTGCACAATCGATTTAATAAGCTCGGTCAAGGTATCACTGACTGATGTAGAATCATCGCTGATAATTTCTATTTTTATATCGGCAGGCAGTGTTTTTTCAATTTCCTTTATTTTTTCTTTTACCGCTTTTGCAACATTAACCGTGTTTGAACCGCTTTGTTTTTGAACGGAAACATAGACACCGGGTTTTCCGTTTATGTAAATTTTACTTGTTGCATCAGAGTAGCCCATAAAGGCAGTCCCGATATCTTCAAGCTTTACATCATACCCGTTATACGTTCCGACAACACTATGGTTAATGTCATCAATGGACTCAAATTCGCCGGTTGTTCTAACCGTATATTTTTTTGTTCCTTCACTGACACTTCCGCCGCCTACTTCGATATTTTGAGAAGAAAGACCTCTCGCAATAGAAGACAGAGTCAGACCGTACGCTTCCAGCCGATTTTGATCAAGTTCAATTCTTACGATTGCACTGCGTCCGCCGCGGACTGAGGCTTGTGCGACACCGTCCGCTTGCTCTAATAAACTGGAAATTTGTTCATCGGCTATTTTCTTTAGCGACTCTTCCGAACGGTTGCCATTGACGGCAAGCGTGATAATAGGCATGGAAGACGTATCAAATTGAAAAATAGAAGGGGTAGTCGCGTTAGTCGGCAATGCCTGCTTGACCTTATCGATCTTATCTCGTAAGTCATTTACCGCAACATCCATATCCGTGCCGTAGTTAAATTGAAGCGAGATGGAAGACATCCCTTCCGATGAAGTCGAGGTCATCTTCTTGAGATTCGTTACACTGATAAGACTTCCCTCTAACACTTGTGTAACCGACTTTTCAACCGTTTCCGGCCCTGCATTCGGATACGAGGTACTGACCATTGCTACCGGCATATCCATATCCGGCATCAAAGCGATAGTTATATTCCCCAGCGTAAACACTGATACAATCGCAATCAATACGAAAGTACAAAGCATTAATACCGGATGTTCGAGTATTTTTTTCGATATACTCATACGTACTCCTATAAAGCGCTTGCCGTATTTGCGGCTGCTTCCTTTATTTGCGCTCCTTCGCTCAAGTTTTGTGTTCCGTCTACAACTATTTTATCCCCTTCCGAAAGTCCGTTCACAATTTCCACAATACCGTCTACATTCACACCGATGTCTACATTGCGTACTGTTACTGTTGAATCGGATTGAACTACATACACAAAATTTTTACCGTCCAGAGTTTGAATTGCATCGATAGGAAGACAGAGCGCATCTTTATGCAGTACGGTTAAAAGTTTAATTTTTGCATACATTCCGGCGTTTATCTTAGGATCGATGGTATCGAATGCCAGATATATTTCTTTAGTTCGCGAAACCTCATCTACAATTGGAGACACCCGTATAACATGAGCATCAAAAATCTGATTTTTATAAGCAACAAGAGAGACTTGAGCTTTCAGATCTTGTTTTAGTACCGAAACATCCCGCTCCGGCACCTTTGCTTTAATCTGGAGTTCACGGATATTTCCAATCTGAGCTACAGCGGTATTTGTGTTGACGGAGGTTCCTACCGTTAACGGCAACGCCGTAATTGTACCTGAAATCGGTGCATACACAGGACTTATTTCATAATACGTTCCGGGGGTTGAAGGATCGATTTCGGCAAGTTTGTCTCCTCGTTTTACGATTGAGCCGAGCGTTACATACACACGGGTAATTTTTCCTCCGATTCCGGGATAAACGGAAATGGTGTTATTAGCTTGGACATTGCCGTTCATGGTTAAATATTCCTGCAACTCTGTTTTTGACAACACTTGTGTTGTTACGGAATAAACAGTTGCCGCAGCATTTGCAGACGCTCCGTGCATTCCATCTTTGCTGTCCGGCATACTGCCTGCACCGCCGGACATTCCGCCTTTGTTTTTGGGCAATAGTGCAATGATTGCAATAACCGCAATAACACCGGCTACTAATAAAATCCGTCGCATAATTTTCTTTGATTTCATAGTGTTCTCCATCATTTCTCACTCAGTTAAGGAAGTTCTTTAGAGAGCTTCTCAAGGTTATTTGCCGATAAGACTTTTAAGCGTTAGTCTGCTGTTTATCAAAGACAGTTGCTGATTTTTATACTGAAGTTCGGCATTGCTATACGCATTGTGAATAGCTTGCAAGCTATTCAAATCTTTCGTTCCGTTTTTATAGGCAATCTCTGCCATTTCATAACTTTTCTTTGCCAACTCACTATTTAACCGGCAGTTTTCCAAACCTTCCTTCGCAATCTCAATTTCATTCAGTATTTCGATGATATTTGTTTTTATCTGCTGTCTTTTTTTATCGAGCTGCATTTCGAGCGTTTTAATCGAATCATCCATATCTGCAATATTGTCCCTCACGGCAGATCCCGGAATATAATTATCTAATGCAAACGAGAGACCTGCAGAAACAGACCAACTGTCTCTTTTACTTCCCATTTTATTAGGTAAATTATAGGAATACGAATAGGGACTGATATTGGCGCTGAGCATTATATTGGGAAGATATGCAGATAGGGTAAGTTGAGAACGGGATATTTTATTTTTATTCAAGGTATTCTTTATAGTACGGATAGCGGGACTATTTTCTATCAGCTCATCCAAGTTTCCTTGTGAAAGCTCAAAATCATTTGCATTTACATAATCATCAAGGCTTCCCTCAAAAGAAACGCGCTGCCCCGGCTCCACATTGACACCGATTTCATTTAAGAATTTAAACGTTGCAGTAAAGTATGCCTTTTCGGTATTCCGTAAATTGATTTTTGCCGTTTCATAATTTACCTGACTGGTCAATAAATCAAGCTCTGTAACAAGACCTTGGCTCTTTTTAATCTTTGTCTGATTATATTGTGCTTCGTTGGCGTTTACCGATGCCCTACTGATGTCTACCTGTCCTTGCATATATAAAAGCGAATAAAAGCTCTTACGGATTTCCGTTTCAATTTCGCGGACAGTATCTTCATAATCTTTTTGTCCGCTTTCGTATGCTGCTTTTAAAGCGGCAATCTTTTTACCGACGCCGAGACTGATATTCAAATTTGTATTGATTCCGGTAGAAAACGTAAGCGCATTGGTTGCCGTAGAGGTCAAGCCGCCATTTGCACCGCCGCTTACGTTTGCCGAAAGAGACGGCAAAAAATTATTCTACGAATGTTCATACTTCCTTTTGGTTTGCTCAAGCTGTATTTCACTTTGCCTAACCGAAAGATGTGTTTGTAACGCTGACTGTACGGCAGTTTCCACATCAATAGTTTTATCAGGAATTTGTGTTTTTTCTCCAAAACTATTGAACGTAAATAGGATCGACAGCGCAAGTATGATGAGTTTCTGCTTCATGCTTCCCTCCTATATGGGATAAGACAGACGTTGCTCGGCTTATGTAAGGTATAAGCCGATTGCATAATAATAGTAAAACATTTCATCTAAGTACAGGTTACCGAGGGGGCTGAATCAGGGCAACCGCGTCAGACGTTTTTTACTATCGCAGAGCGCTCACCTTTTCACTTTATTCGTGTGGAGGATTTAACGCCCCGACGCTCACGTCGGGGTTGTTTATTGTCGATAAATGAAACAACCCTGTTGACATTTTTATCGGGTTTATATATAGTCTTTTCTGTTATTAGGGCGCTTAGCTCAGCTGGTACGAGCGTTTGGTTTACACCCAAAATGTCGGCGGTTCGATCCCGTCAGCGCCCATAGTTTCCTTCCTTGCTATATATAGACTTATCAAATCATTGCTTTTAATTGATTTTTAACAGGTCAAGTCGGGAGTTTATATATGGATTATCATATAATAGCTAAAACCAAGAAGACTATCCGAATACTCATATTTGTGGACATTCCTCGCTAAACACACTATCAAATTGTTCCGCCGACTCCTTTGAATTTTTCAACAAAAGCAACAATTTTTTGAAAGACCTTTTGTTTTTTTGTTAAATACTCAGGATTGAGCGGGCTGAGTTTGGGCAAAACGGCATTCAGATCGGTACCGATTTCGCTGGCATACTCGTGTTTTAATGAGGTTTGTATATATCGTTTTGCAGCTTCTTCATTAAGCTTTTCTTCGGCAATCAGCGCAGCGGCCTCCTCTTTCTGCTTTTTCTGAGCATACATAAAGAACGCTTGGATAACTTCTGCCTTATCTTTAATCGGCTCAAAATCCGTTTCGTTGATAAAATCAACAATCAAGCTTTCTTTTGCCCTATTTCCAATACCGGATCTGATTATCCTGCGCACATCATCTACCAATTTTGCTTTATCGTTTGTCTTCTTATTATGTTCAAAAATAAGAGCCAGAATATAGTCAAGGTCGATCTCTTGCGATTTCAGCAAATCAACTTCAAAAACCACATCATCCCAATCTATTTTTGTATGTTCCGGACTCTTACCGCCCCGCTCCCGTCTAAACCAGTCTCGTATATCGTTATATGTAGAACAATAATCCTGCACAGCCCGTTCGGTCAGCACATCTATTTTCTGCATTTCTGTAAACGCTTCATCTGTTAAAAAGCAGCGGTCTTTAAATGCTTGGAGAGCAACGCGGTCTGTCGGATCGATAGACTGCAAGGCTTTCAGCTGTGTAAATTCATCATAATTGCGCAAGATGTTTTCGATGCGAAGGTACTCACCGAAAAGCTGAACAAAGACTTTTTTAGCGGCTTCGGTTGTTATTGCGTCCGGCTTAGGAAATTGCGCTTTCAGTTCCCGAACGACCTCTGTGTAGCCCCTGTGTACTTCACCGGTTACACTATCGGTGAATCCGTCGATATATTCTTTGTAACTTTTTTCAAGCACCACGTTCTTGGTATTCTGACTACCGAAAAGCGTAATTGCATCTATTGTTGCTTGCTCCAAATCTCTAAACGTAACGATATTGCCGAATGTTTTTGTTGCATCATAGATACGGTTGGTACGTGAAAATGCCTGTATCAAACCATGATAGCGTAAGTTCTTGTCTACAAAGAGTGTGTTCAATGTTTGCGCATCAAAACCGGTAAGAAACATTCCAACCACAATCAAAAGGTCGATCTCTTTGCTCTTCACTCTTTTTGCTAAATCGCGGTAGTAGTTTTGAAACTCCTTACTGTCTACACCGAAACTGGTCTGAAACATTTCGTTATAGTCGCGAATGGCTTTTGCCAAAAACTCCTTGGCGCTGGAGTCCATTGCAGACACTTCAAACGTTTCTTCAAGAATATCCCCAATGGCATTCTGTTCTTCGTTCGCTGCAAAAGAAAATATGGTTGCTATTTTTAACGGCTTTTCACTTTCTTGCTGGAGGAGATTCAGTTGTTCATAATAGAGTTTGGCAGCTTCAACACTGCTGACTGCAAACATAGCATTAAAGCCCATCCTGCTTCCTTGCATCCGATGAGTCTTTATACTAAAATTCCGTAAGATGTATTGAGCAATTTCTTTTATCCGGTCGGGATGGAGCAAGAGTTTCTTTTCTTCTGCAGCGCTGATTTTTGCTTCGTCCTGCTCTGTTTCCAAGGCTTTGAACGTGGGGCGCACATCGTTATAGTCAACCTTGAATTTTAATACTTTTTCATCTCGGATTGCATCAGTGATAACATAGGAATGCAGCTCACGTCCAAACACACTCGCCGTAGTTTCTGTGCCCAATGCATTCTCAGGAAAAATAGGTGTTCCGGTAAATCCGAATTGATAATATTTCTTGAATTTCTTCCGTAAGTTTTTTTGCGCTTCACCGAATTGAGAGCGATGACATTCATCAAAGATAAAGACAACCTGTTTTTGATAGATAGGTAAATCGCCTTCTCCTTTCATAAGGTTGTTCAGTTTTTGAATAGTTGTTACAATAATTTTATTATCGTCTTTCTCAATATTCCGTTTTAACCCTGCAGTGCTTTCCGAACCGTTTACACTATCCGGCGAAAAGCGCTGGTACTCTTTCATTGTCTGATAGTCCAAGTCTTTGCGGTCAACAACGAAAAACACCTTATCGATAAATTCAAGCTGCGTAGCAAGGCGAGCAGCTTTAAAGCTCGTGAGTGTTTTTCCGGAACCGGTCGTATGCCAAATATAGCCGCCGCCATCCGGTGTACTCCATTTCTTTGCTTGAAACGAACTTTTTATTTTCCATAAGATACGTTCCGTTGCAGCAATTTGATACGGGCGCATAATGAGCAAGGTATTGCCGGTATCAAACACGGAATAGGTAAGCAATACTTGCAGCAGTGTATTTTTCTGAAAGAAGGTCGCCGTAAAATCTTTAAGGTCTTTAATCAGTGTATTGTCCGATTTTGCCCAATTCATTGTAAAATCAAAACTGTTTTTATCTCTCTTTACCGTATTGGCAAAATAGCGGGTATCTGTTCCGTTGGAAATAATAAACATTTGCAGGTATTTATATAAGGAACTTTCGCTATTAAAACTTTCCTTGCTATAGCGGTGTACCTGATTAAACGCTTCGCGGATTGCAACTCCTCGTTTTTTCAGCTCTATCTGTACCAGCGGCAGCCCATTCACCAAAATAGTTACATCATACCGGTTTGCCTGTGTGCCCGTTTGTTCAAACTGGTTGATCACCTGCACTTTGTTGCGGGCAATGTTCTGTTTGTCGACCAAATAGATATTTTGAATGTGCCCGTCGTCAAAAACAAAATCATAGATATAATCATCGTGTATCTTCCGTGTTTTATCTATAATACCTTCACTCGGTTTATCCAAATACTCATCCAGAAACCGCTGCCATTCCGCATCGGTAAAAACAGTCTTGTTGAGTTCTTGTAACTGCTTTCTTACATGAGCGAGGAGTGCAGCGGGAGTAGTAATATCGGGAAGATACTCGTAGCCTTGGTTGCGTAAATCTTGGATCAGCTCCCGTTCCAAAGCAGCTTCCGGCTGATAGCCTACAGAGGGTTCGCTCACCATTGAATCTTTGGTGTATTTATCAAGGACGATAAAGTTCGGCAATTCTGCTATTGTGCCGTATTGTGTCATTGCGGTGTCTCCTTCCGGCATTGAGGTCGTTGTGCCGTTACCTCATGTTTTGGAAATGATAGTAATTGCTCCCGGTAATACTCATACTGCTTACGGCGCAGCGCTATTTCTTTCGGTAACCCCTCGCTGATGGAATTGACCAAGGTATCGAACTTATCGAGGATGGCAACGATACGGGCTTGCTCAGAAAGCGGTGGAACGAAAATAGGAAATTTCTTCAACATTGGTAAACGTAAAGAAGTTACTGATGAATGCACAGACTGTTTCATTATAAAATTATAGAAATGAGCCAAGAAGAAATAATATAAGAATTTAGGATTCAGCTGCGATTTATCCTTTACAATAAAACGATAAGCCCTTTGGTGTAAAGCATATTTACCTGAAATATAATGAAATACCTTACCAACCCCTACACCATCTCCAGCGGTGATTACTGCCGTTTCATCAAAATCATACGATCCAATGGCTCTCGGAATTTGTGAACGGACAAAAAAGGGATATTCTCCATTATCTAAAGCTTCATTCGTATTATGTAAACCCGTTCCAATCTCCGTTATTTCCCCCAGCGGTTTCCATTCCACCTCATCGCCAAAGGTAAGCAGATTGTCTCTATAATACTCATACTGTTTTTTACGCGCCTCCAGCTCCGCCTCCAGCTCCGCCTCCAGCTCCGTGAATTTGTCGAGAATACGAACGATCTCTTCCTGAACAGGGCGAGGCGGAAGAGGGATTTTTTTATGAGAGTAATTGCTTATCCATTGTCGTTTATGATCTCCTTCGGCAAGTTCACTTGGTAAGGTATTCAGCCAATGATAAATATACTGTAATAATACTTGAGTTTCATCTTTAGATGTAATCATTTTCATTGCAGATGATTTTGCTTTAAAATCAAAATCTACCCATTTGTGAGCGGTAGTAAAATCATCAAAAATAATTACAGGATGTACGGAAGCCTGATAGATACCATCTGTTTCATCGGTATACCCAAGAATAAACGTCTTTCCTGCAGTCAGCACAGGGGTAGGATACTCTGCCTTGTAATTTGTTGATTTTACCAAATACGCGGTAGGCTGCTCATATTCGGTAACCTCTCCCAGCGGCTTCCATTCCACTCCGTTGGGGCAGTGCTCTTGCAATAACTGTTGTATCTTATTCATCTTTTTTCTCTTTTCTCTTTTGATACTGCTTTTAGGCTATTTGCCTTTTTTGCTGTTTGCGCTAACATAGTGATGGAGTTTAAATAATCTTTTTCCACATTGCTCAAAGTCTTGGCCTTGTATTTTTTATATTCTGCGATTGCTTTTTGTGTGAGCCAAATGGTCTCGTCTTTGACAATCGCATTTACCGACGCCGCGCCTTCGGGCGTATTATAAACTAAATATTGCAATTCTTTATTCATTCATCTACCTCTCCAACTCCGCTATTATTTTGTCGATATCTGCCCGCAGTGTGTCTATCCGTTTGACTGTTTCTGCTACTTCGGCATTGACTTTGACGATATCAATAACCTCGCGTTTATCTTCTGCTTCCACATACGAACTGACGGAAAGGTTGTAATCGTTTTCCGCTATTGTGCTGTTTTCAACCGATATGGTGGTATAGGCGACATCCTTTTTTTTCTCAAAAAGACTGACAATCTTTGCAATATGCTCATCGGTGAGCACATTGTTATTCGTTTCTTTTTTAAAGAATGCCTCTCCGCTGGCATCTATGAACTGTGTCTTTGTGTCCTGCTTGTGCTTGGAAAGTACGAGGATGTTGACGGGGATACCCGTACCGTAAAACAGATTAGGCGCCAGCGCTGTCACTGTTTCGACAAAGTTATGCTCTACCAGATATTGCCGTATTTTCTTCTCAGCTCCGCCCCGATAAAAGATACCGGGAAAGCATACGATAGCCGCGCGCCCCTTAGCCGAAAGATAGCTGAGAGAATGTAATACAAACGCAAAGTCGGCTTTGGACTTGGGAGCCAACACACCGGCTGGAGCAAATCGGTCATCATTGATGAGCGTAGGATCATCACTGCCTACCCATTTTACCGAATAGGGCGGATTTGAAACGATGGCATCGAAGGGTTTTTCATTTCCGTACATCGGATTGATGAGCGTGTCCCCCTGCGATATATTAAACTTATCGTAATTGATATTGTGCAAAAACATGTTCATACGCGCGAGGTTGTATGTGGTGTGGTTAATTTCCTGCCCGAAAAAACCTTCTTCTATTAAATGGGCATCAAATTGCTTTTTAGCTTGCAGCAGTAATGAACCGGAACCGCACGCCGGATCGTAAATTTTATTGACGGATGTTTGTCCCAACAGCGCTAATTGCGCAATCAATTTTGAAACATTTTGAGGAGTAAAAAACTCTCCGCCGGATTTACCGGCATTGGCAGCATAGTTGGAAATCAGAAATTCGTAGGCATCGCCGAACAGATCAATTTCATTATGCTCAAAACTACCGAAGTTTAGGCGTTCCACTCCATTAATGACGGCTGCTAAACGCTTACTTTTTTCTTTTACGGTGCTGCCTAAGCGGTTACTTGTCGTATCGAAGTCGGCAAAAAGGCCCTTAATGTTGTGCTCGGAGGCATATCCTTGAGCTGAACTTTCTATCGCCTGAAAAATATTCGCTAAATCCGTGTTTAACTGCTCATTGGTATTGGCTGTCTTGGCAATGTTGGCAAAAAGTTGACTGGGATAGATAAAATACCCTTTTGTTTTGATGGCATCGTCTTTTATTTCAGGCGTAATTACATCGTCAGATAGCTCGGCATAGCGGACATTTTCATCACCGTTTTCAATAAAGGCGGTAAAATTTTCGCTGATAAAGCGATAAAAGAGTGTTCCTAAGACGAATTGCTTAAAATCCCAGCCGTCCACAGCGCCGCGTACCTCGTTAGCGATTTTTCAAATCTGCGCTTGCAATACCGCTCGCTGATTTATACTTGTATTTGTCATCTGTAAGGTCATCCTATTATCATGAGACATTTTTAAAAACAAAGGAATCGTTTTTTTAGAACTCCTCTCTTGAATCTTGATTTCAGCATATCATAACCCAAAAGGGGTGTCATTATATATTGTTATTCTATAACACTCAAACCATTGACTATCAGCCATTATCGGCACAAGAGATACTACCTTTCTACGCGTTTAATTTTCCCTAAGATTGCCAAAAACTTTCTTACAGTTTGACTTCTTCACAAGGCTAAAAAAGAATTAGCATAACTAAAAATTTTTTAGAAGATTATGCTTGACATAAGAATTTTTCGCTTCTATAATTAAATTAACCTAAGGTTCCTTCATCCGGATATATTTTTACGTATTTTTATAGGAGCCGGGTTGTAATCAATATCGTATTGAGCGGAATGCTTGAAAAGCGATAGAGGAGTGTAAAATAAAAGCCGTACAAATGGCACGGCTTTTATTTACCCAAGTTTGCGTGCTGCAAACTTGTATTATTATATGCACGTTCTCACTTCGTTATGAACGTGCGTAAAAAGTCAATCGAAAGTTGATACTTTCTTCTTGACTTTTTATGGGAGAAAACATGAGTTTGGATTTTAACAAGATTAAAACTGCTGCAGAAGGATATAAGGCCGACATGACCGCCTTTCTGCGCGAAATTATCCGCCTTCCCAGCGAAAGCAGTCAGGAAGGGGAAAAAGCAAAGCGCATCCAAAAGAAAATGGACGAGCTCGGATTTAACAAAACGTGGATCGATCCGCTTGGTAACGTAATGGGATGGATGGGTACCGGCCCGCACATTGTTTGTTTTGACGGTCATATCGATACGGTCGGTATCGGTAACCGCGACAACTGGAAGTTTGACCCCTACGAAGGATTCGAAGACGATATATTCATCGGTGGACGTGGGGTTTCGGATCAAACCGGCGGCGTTGTTTCTGCAATGTATGCCTGTAAGATGATGAAGGACTTAGGCCTTCTTAACGATAAATACACCGCTATGGTAGTAGGCTCCGTACAGGAAGAAGACTGCGACGGTATGTGCTGGGAGTATATCCTGAAAAAAGACGTCAAAGTACCCGGATATGAAAAACTCTGCAAGCCCGACTTTGTCGTTTCCACCGAACCGACCGACGGCGGTATTTACCGAGGGCACCGCGGACGTATGGAAATCCGCATCGACGTTAAAGGCGTTTCTTGTCACGGTTCCGCACCGGAGCGCGGCGATAACGCAATCTACAAGATGTCCGACATCCTGCAGGAAGTACGCAAGTTAAACGAAAACGATGCTGCAGACGGCACCGAAATTAAAGGTCTCGTCAAAATGCTCGATAAAAAATACAACAAGGAATGGGAAGAAGCAAACTTCCTTGGCCGCGGAACCGTTACCGTTTCCGAAATTTTCTATACCAGCCCGAGCCGCTGCGCCGTTGCGGACTCCTGCTCCGTTTCGCTTGACCGCCGTATGACGGCCGGAGAAACATGGGAATCCTGCTTGGAAGAAATCCGCCAGCTTCCCGCCGTTAAAAAGTACGGAAAAGACGTAAAGGTGTCGATGTACAATTACGACCGGCCGTCATGGACGGGAGAACAATATCCGATCGAATGTTTCTTCCCCACTTGGGTACTGCCGAATGAGCATGTCGTTGCCCGCTCAATCGTGGAAGCATATCACAACTTGTACGGCGATAAGCGTATCGGCCCGAAAGATCAGATCGCAATGCGCGAAGCCCGCCCGCTCGTCGATAAGTGGACATTCTCCACAAACGGCGTGTCCATTATGGGACGGAACAAAGTCCCCTGCGTCGGTTTCGGACCGGGAGCGGAAGCACAGGCTCATGCCCCGAACGAAATTACTTGGAAACAGGATTTGGTAACGTGCGCTGCTGTGTATGCCGCGCTGCCGTCCATATACGTTGAAAAACTATAAAAAAGCGGGGATGGTAAAAAGCAGCCGCTTTTGAACCATCCCCATGCCCTTAGGAGTAATTATGGCCTTGATTATGGATCCGTACATTACAAAGCTCAATAGTTTGAGCTTTAAGAAGATGTACAACAATGACTTTTTCCTGACATGGGAAAAAACCTTCGATGAAATTCTTGCAACATGGACGGTAGCCGATGCGCTGCGCACCTTGCGGGAAGCTAACATTTCCACCAAGATTTTTGAAAGCGGCCTCGGAATTTCGCTGTTCCGCGATAACTCAACCCGTACTCGGTTCAGCTTTGCGGCTGCTTGTAACCTGCTCGGTTTGGAAGTACAGGATTTGGACGAAGGAAAGTCTCAAATTGCCCACGGAGAAACCGTCCGCGAAACCGCTAATATGGTTTCGTTTATGGCGGACGTTATCGGTATCCGCGACGATATGTACATCGGTAAGGGCAATACCTATATGCACACCTTTATGGATGCGGTTGCCGAAGGCAATAAGGACGGCGTGCTCGAACAGCGCCCGACTCTTGTCAATCTACAGTGCGATATAGACCACCCCACACAGATTATGGCGGACACGCTCCATATCATCCATGAATTCGGCGGACTTGAAAACCTGAAAGGCAAGAAAATCGCCATGACATGGGCATATTCACCCTCTTACGGAAAACCGCTTTCCGTTCCGCAGGGCGCAATCGGCCTGTTCTCCCGCTTGGGAATGGACGTTGTGCTTGCGCATCCGGAAGGATACGAGATTATGCCTGAGGTTGAAGAAGTCGCAAAGAAGCAGTCCAAAGCATCGGGCGGTTCCTTTACCAAGACCAACAGCATGAAAGAAGCCTTTAAAGATGCCGATATCGTATATCCCAAGAGCTGGGCGCCCTTTACCGCAATGGAAAAGCGGACGAACCTTTACGGCGCAGGCGACTTTGACGGCATCAAAGCCCTCGAAAAAGAACTGCTTGCACAGAACGGTAACCACAAAGATTGGGAATGTACCGAAGATATGATGAAGCTGACCAAAGACGGTAAAGCACTCTACCTCCACTGCTTACCGGCGGATATTACCGGCGTCAGCTGCAAAGAGGGCGAAGTTGCCGGTTCGGTGTTCGACCGCTACCGCATACCGCTCTACAAGCAAGCAAGCTTTAAGCCGTACATCATCGCCGCAATGATCTTCCTTGCGAAAGTACGCTATCCGCAGCTTACGCTAGAAGAACTGGAAAAGCGGGCAACGCTCCGCCATACCGGCAGATAGCCGGGCATCTAAAAAAGCTCGGTTAGTTTTTTAGAGTTTTTTAACAGTTAAAAATAAACCGTTAAGGAGCCGAGAATACGCAGCTTCGGTTGTGTATCCGGCTCTTTAATTCTCCGATAGATGCCACTTGATTTACACCATGAAGCCAGTATAAAAATAACCTGCATCAATATTGCTATAAACTTTGTTGACAACTGCCTTTTTTTTACGTATCTTAAAAACAATACTTATGATGCATTTCTTTAGAAGTGCAAAAGAGTAAATCTTTCAATAGGAGCCGAATATGACAAAAGAATTAGGACAGAAATTAAATCTGTATCTTGCCAATCAACTGGTCGATTATGTAAAAAAACATAATCTGCACTGGAATTTAAAGGGAAGTAACTTTTTTACTCTTCATGCAAAACTTGAAGAATTATACGACGAAGCGGGCGACATTCTTGATGAAGTTGCTGAACGCATTCTCTCGCTCGGCGGTAATCCTGTTTCCAACATGAAAGAAGCACTCGCAATTGCAACGATTAAAGAACTGGAAGACGGTCCTAAATCAACCGAGCAGACAATAAAAACGCTCATTGCCGATACCGACTGTTGGATTAAAGATTCGAAAGAAATTGTCGAACTTGCGGAAAAAGAAGAAGATGGCGTTACGGCTGATATGTTCAACGGTTATACCAAAGACTATCAAAAACTGGCGTGGATGCTAAAAGCATATCAGAGCTAAGAGACGAGTGTTTAACGATTGTTGAAAGCGAACACACAAGGAAATTCCAAAATAACAGAGTTTTGGAATTTCCTTTTTTTTGTTGCTATGGGCATCTTTTAAAAAACTCCTGATTTTTTGAATAAATTCATTTTTATGCTTCCAAAGGAGCTGTCCAAAAACTGGAAGCCTATCGGCTTTTCTGTAAGGAAATGATTTATCATATCCGCTAAAGCGGATTGCGTAATAGTTTTTGGACAGTTTCCTTAGATCTAGATGCGATGTTACGATAAAAACGGTACGTCCTTGTACCGTCTTTATCTTCAAGTTTTCTCATCGAAAACTTGTTACTGTTAAAACCACTGCCATCCATGGCTAATTTAAAAATCATTACTGTATAAAAACTTAACTTTAAACTCGTTATCAGCTATGCTGATGAGGGATGTCCGTGGTTATAAGCAGTAGCAAGATTTGTGTTACGCACGAATCTCGTCCCTTCCTTGGATGCGAAATTTTGTTCAAAATTTCGCGCCCCCTTTTTTTCTCTGTAAGCAGGGTAAACGCATCAGACAGAATAAATATAAATCGCAAAATAATGAGGCTGGAGCAGCATTTGAGTCACGAAGTGGCGAAATTCTGCTGATACAGCCTCATTATTTTGCGAGAAACTACGCCCAAATGTCTGATGCGTTTACCCGGACGCTACAGCGATTTGCCGTTTCTCTCTATTTTAAGTACATTTAATCTGCCTTTTCATTTAAAAACAGCAAAGGCTTAAAAGCGGTATTACTTATCATTCAGTAATGAATAGGCTTCAAACCGCTCAAATTACTTACATATATTGAGGTTATAGTATGGCAAAGTATGAATTTCAAACGGAAGTTAATCAGCTGCTCCACCTGATTATCCATTCTCTGTATTCAAATAAGGAAATATTCCTGCGGGAGCTGGTGTCTAATGCCTCCGATGCGCTCGATAAGCTCAAGTATCTGACCGTGTCGGATGCCGCGTTAAAAAACTTGCAGTTTAATCCCCGCATCGATATTAGTTTTAATGAAGATGCCGCAACGCCGACGCTGACGATCCGCGACACCGGTATCGGTATGAACGATGAGGACATCAAAAATAACCTTGGAACGATTGCCCGCTCCGGCACCAAGGCGTTTTTGGAGCAGCTCGCTGCGGATGATAAAAAAGATTCCAACTTGATCGGTCAATTCGGGGTCGGGTTTTATTCTGCCTTTATGGTTGCATCTAAAATCGAAGTGATTTCTAAAAAAGCGGGTGAAAATACCGTGTGGAAGTGGGTTTCCGATGGTAAGGGTGAATATGAGCTGGAGCAAACCGATGATTCGGCGTTCCCGCTTATCGATGACGTTCCCGAAGGCGCGAATGGAACCTGCATCACCTTGTATCTGAACAATGAAGATTCCGAATTTGCAAGCCGCTGGAAGATTGAAGATATTATCAAACGCTATTCCGATCATATCGCGTTCCCGATTTATCTCCATTATATCCACAAAGAATATGATGATAAGGGTAACGAAAAATCGCAGGCGGCAAAGAGCGAGCAAATCAACGATGCAAGCGCACTGTGGCAAAAACCTAAGTCTGAGCTGAAAGACGAGGACTACAAGAATTTTTATAAGTCGCTTTCGCACGATTCTACCGATCCGCTCTTATACGTCCACACCAAGGCTGAGGGAACGCTGGAGTACACCACGCTCTTTTATGTACCGGCAAAGGCACCCTTCGATATGTACCATGCCGACTACAAGCCCGGTGTAAAGCTCTTTGTCAAGCGGGTGTTCATTACGGAAGATGAGAAAGAATTGTTGCCGGTGTATCTGCGGTTTGTGCGCGGTATTATCGACAGTGAAGATTTGCCGCTCAATGTCAGCCGCGAAATCTTGCAGCAGAACCGCATTTTGAACAATATCCGCTCTGCATCGGTAAAAAAACTCTTAGGCGAATTTAAAAAACTTGCAGAAAGCGATAAGGAAAAATACGAAACCTTTATCGCCGAATACAACCGTCCGCTAAAAGAAGGTTTGTACAGCGATTATGAGCACCGCGACGAGCTTTTAGAACTGATCCGCTTTAGAACAACGAATGAGGAAAATACATGGACGAGTCTTGCCGACTATGTACAGCGGATGAAGGAAGGACAAAAGGCGATTTACTATATCACCGGCGGCGATGAAAAGGCGCTCAGGCAGTCCCCGCACTTGGAAGCGTACAAGGCGAAGGGCTTTGAAGTGCTGATTATGCCGGATGAAATTGACGATATTGTTATCCCGTCCGTCGGCAAGTATAAGGATTGGGAACTCAAGGCTGCAAACCGCGCCGGCTCCGACGAGGAGCTGAGCACTGACGAAGAAAAGAAAGAAGCAAAGCAGAAGGAAAAAGACTTTAAGCCGATTGTCGAAAAGATTAAAACAGCGCTCGGCGA
Source organism: Treponema sp. OMZ 805 (assembly GCF_050937395.1). NCBI lineage: Bacteria > Pseudomonadati > Spirochaetota > Spirochaetia > Treponematales > Treponemataceae > Treponema > Treponema sp. OMZ 805. Next base: position 85,619 of record NZ_JACCLP010000013.1, read on the forward strand.
TGCGGTAAAAGAAGTACGCCTTTCCAAACGGCTTGCCGACTCACCTTCGTGTATCGTAGTGGACGAAAACGATCCGAGCTTGCAGATGGAGCGCATGATGCGGGCAATGGGGCAGCAGCTCCGCGGCGAGGTGAAGCCTATTTTGGAAATCAATGCGGAACACCCCATCCTACAGCGGCTCAAGGATACCGATGATGAAGCGTTCATTGCCGACACCGCATTTGTGCTGTTAGATCAGGCGCTGCTGCTGGAAGGCAGTACGCTCAAAGACACCGCCGACTTTGTAAAACGCTTGAACAAGCTGCTTGCGAGGTAGGGTAAAAAAATCCCGATAGAAAGGCTTTCTTCCTATCGGGATTACCGGAAAGGTTACTAGCAATGCCAACCGTCTGGTTCAATACCCCCCCTAAAAGTCAAGGACCCCCTTACAGAGTTCGCAGGAGATGTTATAAACATAATAATAGTTTATAGAGGAAATTAAAAGCAGGTGGATACATCCAAAGGGCAGACAACAAATTCGTCTCCCCTTTGGTGTATTTGTAAAACAGAGGTGTTAAACCTTAAACTTATTGACTTCGGCTACTAAGCCTTCAATATTCTGTTTATTCTTTTGTGTAATTTCATTTACTTCCTGCACGGCATTATTGATTTGTACCGCGCCTGCAGCCATCTCATTCATGCTGTCGGTAATAATACGAGTAAGATCATTCAGCTTTTGCATCTCTTCCGCAACACCTTCGCCCCCTTTGAGCATTTCGGCAGAACCCTCGCTTACTTCAATCGTTACCATATTGATATTTTTAATTGCAGTAAGAACTTCCCTACTACCGTTTTCTTGTTCACGCATTGCTTCGGTCAAACGATCACTCATCGACTTTACCTGCTCCGATAAGTTAAAGATAGTATTGAATTTCTCTTCAGCTGTTCTGGAAGAATCCGAAAGCATTTCGATTTCTCCGCTTAATATTTTCAGTGTCGCAGTTATTGCCTTTCCTTGTGTTGCGGAATCTTCCGCCAGCTTTCGGATTTCGTCAGCAACAACCGCAAAACCCTTACCGGCCTCTCCTGCATGAGCAGCTTCTATTGCCGCGTTCATTGCAAGCAAGTTTGTCTGCGAAGCAATATGCTGAATAACACTCGAAGCTTCCAGCAAACCACCTGACTCCTCTGCAATTTTTTGCGTTACGCTATTGGCGGTTACAACTGTTTCTTTTCCGTCTCCGGTTGCAGAGGCCAGCTTTTTAATCGTACTGTCGGTATTTTCAAGGGTTTTCGTGATTGAAGTGATATTTGCAACCATCTGTTCTACCGAAGCTGAGGACTGTGCAACACTTGCCGCCTGTGTTTCGATGCTGGTGTTAAGCTGTTTAATTGTCCGAACAATTTCTTCGATCGTGGCTGCTGTTTCCGTTACGCTTGCAGCTTGTGTCATTGCCTGCTGTTTTACCCCTTCGATATTGGCGCTGATTTGATGAATAGCGCTTGCAGTTTCGGTCATATTGGAAGCAAGCTCGGTTCCGATTTCTTCCATTGATTCACTATTGGTTGCGACAGCACGTACCGATAAAGCAATCTTTTCTATTGTTTCGTTGAAGTATGCGGACAAATTTGTTATTTCATCATTTCCGAAAACCGGCAAACGAACCGTTAAATCTCCTTCACCGCGAGCGATATCCCGTAATGCAGCCACAACCGACTGAATAGGACGCATAATTCTATAGGCGATAATATAAACAACAATAAGACTTATTGCAAAAAGAACAATTCCCAGAATACGGATGCTGATTCGAAGCGTCTTAACGGTTCCCATAAACTCATTAACAGGGGCTTTTATAATAACCGTCCAACCGGTTAACGAAATTGTCGCATAAGAAGCTATATTATCGATGCCGTTATACTCATAGTATCCTACGGAAGAAACTTGCGATGCTAACGCCTGTTTTTCAAACGCGGACAGAGACTCAAGCGCTGCGTCTGTTTTCACTTTTTCTTGTGAATTAGCACGGCTCTGCACTAACGAGAAATCTCTATGCGCGATGACTGTACCCGACGAATCCTCAATATAACAGTATCCGTTTTGACCGACTACAATATCACTTATTTCTTCAGAAAGCAGCTTTGCCGGCACGGCTGCGCTAAGGACACCGATGATGGTATTCGCATCGTCATAAATCGGAACGGCAAAGAGTATTTGCATATCATTCGTTATTTGAGAAAGGAACGGTTCCATAATATAACTTTTTCCTTTAGCAGCGGTTTGGAACCATACCCTGTCATTTACAAACGTAAGGGCTCTATGTGCGTCATACCGATTGCCTTCAAGATCGCATATCCCGAAATAGTCTATTTTTGCATTACGCTTCGCCTCTTGTTCCAACATTTGCGCTTTTTGCTGCAAAGAAAGGTTCTCGTCGCGTAAGAACGGCATACGGGCAAGACCTTCGATAAATTGCATAACCGCGGACATTTTTCCGTCCACAATCGCGGCGACATCCGTTGCCTTATCGGTAAGATGCGCCTCAATTTTTTCGATTACCGCTTTACGGGCTATTCTGACAGCTAAAACACCCATCGTAACACCGACAATTAAAATTAATGCACCGAAAAGCAAAGCAAGCTTATATCTAAGCGAAAAAATTTTCTTTCCCGTAGTCATAAGGTATCTCCCGTCTTGCAATGATGATTCCTGTATGTGTATAGGCTTATTGGCAGGTGTATGTATCGGGGGGGGGGGGGGGGGGTTTTTTTTTTTTTTTTTTTTTTTTTTCA
>NZ_JACCLP010000014.1:0-81231 GCF_050937395.1 Treponema sp. OMZ 805
TGTAAGGAAATGGTTTATCATATCCGCTAACGCGGATTGCGAATCAAGCCTAATGGCTTGTTCTGTAAGGAAATGATTTATCATATCCGCTAACGCGGATTGCGAATCAAGCCTAATGGCTTGTTCTGTAAGGAAATGATTTATCATATCCGCTAACGCGGATTGCGAATCAGCTTTTAGAGGTTTACCTAGTGAAGATTTTTCAAATAAGTCGGTATGTCCGAAAAATTAAGGTGTAGACCGAATTTTATAAAGCAGAAAGCTGCGCCTCCTACGATCAGAATACCGAGTATGATAAACAAAGCTTTCCGTCCGTTTTTCTTATCGGCAAAGGGATCGACGGGAACAACGATGCTGCCGAACGGAATAGTAGCGAGTTTGGTAAGTTGAGTTCCGAACGGAATGTTGATTCGCGTGCGGATATTTACCGCCCATCCGTTTGCTTCAAGAATCGGCGCGATACTGCGTTTTCGCAATTTCATCGAGGCTAAAATCATCGACGGGCCGGAAATACAGAGCAAAATTCCGATAAGACCGAGCGGAACCCAAAAACCTAAGCCGAATAAGGCTTGCAGAATGCTGCCGATTAAGGCTGATATACCGCCTAACGCAGTACCGATCAAGGCAATGGTTCCTAAGTCGAGTTTTTTTACACCTATCGGTGCGACAGGTGCTGGAGAGGTACTTGCGGCAGCTTGCTTGTCGGCGGTCGTAACGGTGGCTGCTGCCTTGGAAAGTAAATCGGCAGATTTTGCTTCGCCCGCTGCAGCCCGCGCTGCAATTTGGGTCTCAATCATTGCAGCGAGTTGCTTGTACGGCATAAAAAATGCTTGCCTGACACTAATCGGGTTAGCAATAACCTTTGTAACAACCGCATTCCAGTCTTTTCCGGCGCGATCGTAGAAGATACCGTTTCTTCCGACTACAATATTTTCGCTATCTCCGTTTGTAAACAAGGCAACAATCTTTTTGCCTGATTCTCCTTTTCGACTTATGTCGCAGTATACCAAATAGGCGCCGGAAAGCGTATCCAACGTTGCATGACGAGCATCGCTGTTAAGCTCAAAGCATAAATCTGCTGCGCGTGCATCAAAATACAATGCACCGGCTTGAAAGACGGAGCCTTTGCCCTCATAAAAATCGCTGAAGCTGATATAGTTTTTCAGCACTGTAACAAAATCACGGCGGAGAAGTATCAGCTTTTCCAAATTGGATAAGTTTCCTCGTTCTTTTTCGATGGTTAGTGCATACCGAATAAATGAAGAAACCTCTCCTTGCTTTTCACCGTTTACGAGCGCTTGCAAGAATGAACGATCGAGCAATGCTACCGAAGATGTCGGTTTGCTGTTTAAGCGTTCTTGATACGGTGTCAGTTTCTGTACGATAAGGGCGAATTCATCCTGCGTAATACATTCCTTTTGGCCGAGCAGCGGGATGACAGCATTGTCTGCAAAAGATTGAAGCTGTTTCTTCCATGCGGGATTTACACCTTTCAACAGCGGCAGCGGCTTATCGGCAACAGCGGAAGCAAGCGGCAGGGAATTGAGCGTTTCATTAGTGCAACGGATAACCTCCGCTGCAAGTTGTTGGAATGCCTGTTCATCGGCGGATAAGGCCGCTGCTTTATCGGGATCATATTCGGTTAATTTACAGCGAAGAAAATAATCCTCTGCCTTTTCTTTTATAGCGGTAAGCGCTGCCGCTGCTTTTTGCGTACGCTCCAAATCGAGGGGCAAGATACCTTCTTCTTCTAAAGACGTTTGCCATGCTAAAAAGAGTTGCGCATCGGTTATCAGATCTTGTTGGATGCGTTGCTGCAACCCGTCCTCAAGCGCACCGTTTGCAATAGAGGAGGCCACCGCACTATTGATGATCTGTTTTAGTTTGTCATCATCGGAAGCATCGACCGGTATCGGTGCATTGCAATCCGGTGTATGGGCATCAAAAAATTTTTTTTGCGTTTCTATATCTGCTATCGAAATTTCCTGCGCATCATTCTTTTTGATGTGATCCAGTAACCAACGGGCACTGGAGCGAAGCATATCATCTTTAATTGAAACAAGCGGTACCGTATCTCCTTCTTCCAGCAATAAAGAAAGATCGGAAAGTTGCGCGGCGATCCAATCGGCAGCTGCCAGAATTTCAGGCGGACGGATAAAGCCGTCCGTATCACTGTCAAGTAATGCAACCGTCTTAGAATCGAGAAATATCCCGTGTGTCGGCATCGCCAGCACCGTCCATAATTTCAAGTCGAGTTCACGCAGATGCGTAATATCGTCTGCATCCTTCAAGAGAACCTGTGTAACACCGCCGAATCGTGAAAAATTCCACCGGTGTTGGTCAGCATTTTTTTGTAGTAACATAGTACCTCGTGAAGATATTTTCGATGATTCCGTTTGAAATGTCAATGTAGAAGGAAACTGTCCAAAAACTGTTACGCAATCCGCGTTAGCGGATATGATAAATCATTTCTCTACAGAAAAAGCCGATAGGCTTTTAGTTTTTGGACAGCCACATGATAAATCATTGCCTTACCTGATGCGTGTATCCTGCGACATTCCGCTTGACAGGATACTTTATTTTAAGTAAAGTTACAATTCTTACTAGCAACTGCGTGACGTATTTCAGTTACCGGCAATGCGCATAACGGGATGTAGCCTAGGGGCTAAGGCGTCTGGTTTGGGACCAGAAGATCGGGGGTTCAAATCCCTCCATCCCGATAGTTTATTCCTTGCTATATATAGACTTATAAAACTGATAATTTTGCTTGATTTTTAATGGGTCAAGTAAAGGTCAAGTCGGAGGTTTATATATGGATTATCATGTCTTTAAAAAGCCGGTCAAAACTTAGAGTGCGTCCGCTTCGAGGTCAATCCCGCGCAGGGCGGTAATCCGTACCCGAACCAGACTGCCGGCAGTTATCGGCTGCCCTTCGCTGTCTTTTTGCGTTTCGGAAAAATTGACGACCACTGCGCCGTCTACTTCCGGCGCTTGGAACCATGCCCGTCCGAGCGCAATACAGCCCTGTGTGTTCTCTTCTTCGCTGTTTTGTTCCTGCGGGATAATCTCTTCGATAAGGACGTCCGTTTCCAGCCCGCAAAAAGCAGAGAGTTTTTGTTCGGTAATCTTTAATTGCAGTTCGTTAAGGGCAGTCTTGCGCTGTTCGGCAATTTTTGCCGGTACCTGTTTTTTCATATCGGCAGCCTTGGTTCCTTCTTCCTGTGAATAGGCGAATGCTCCCGACCATAGGCTCTGGGCTGCCTGCAAAAAGGCTGCCGTCCGCTCAAAATCGGCTTGCGTTTCTCCCGGAAAGCCGGTTAAAAAAGTAGTACGGATAACCGCCTCCCCGTAGGGGCTTTCCGCGGTGCGGAAAGCTGCGCGGATATTTTCTATCAACTTGAGATAGATTTCGGCAGAACCGCAACGGTTCATCGCGCGGATAATCGGCTCGGAGCCGGACTGAAAGGGTATGTCAAAGTAGGGGAGAAAGCGAGTATCGGCAGTCATAATCGGCAGTATATCCGGCGGGAAATGATCGGGGTGGATGTAAAGCAGCCGGATGCTGAATTTTCCTTCAATACCGGAAATGGCCTGTAAAAGCTGCGCCAATCCCGAAAGCCCCTGCTTTGGTTGAGTCGGCAATGTGGGTAATCCGCTATTAAGCCGGTTGCTGAGCTTATCTAGAGGCGGTGCGGCGTCATACACTGCAAGGTCTTGCCCGATGAGGTTGAATTCTTTATATCCTTGCTGCACAAACCCCTGTATTTCATTGATGATACTGTCAAGCGGGCGACTTCTCACTGAACCGCGTATCAGCGGTATCGCGCAAAATGAGCAGCAATTATTACAGCCTTCGGTAATTTTGATAAAGGCAGAGCGGGGAAAGTTGAGTAGTTCGGGGCGCGAACCGCAGCATACGCCTTCTTGCGCCGGTTTAAGAAATGGGCGGCTGTGTTCGGTAGACTGTGCCGGTTGATCTTTGGCCGGTAATGGCTGTTCACACTGGAGTTCGGGTTGAACCGGAAAAAGCCGGTCGATAAGTATGGGAAGCTGCGATAGGTCGCCGTTGCCAAAAAAGGCATCAGCTTCTTCAAAGTCGGTTTTAAAGATGTCGCCATACCGTTCCGCCAAGCAGCCTGCCAGTAGAATTTTTGCCTGAGGGTAGGCCGTGCGGGCAGTGATAACAGCTTCAATCGATTCCCGCTTTGCAGGCTCGATAAAGCCGCACGAATTGACAATGATGAGATCGGCGTTTTCCGGTTCGGTAGTTTTTTGCCAACCTTTATCGGTTAAGATACCGATAAGCAGCTCTCCGTCTACTTGATTTTTAGCGCATCCATGCTGATCAAGAAAGAACCACTTAGTCAACTTCCATTACCACAAATTTATAGCGTCCCGCTTCATCATCCTTGATCCATTTTAAATCCTTAACGATGACTTCGCCCGGACGGCTGACTTCTATATCGATGGTTTTTCCACCTGCAATAATTTGCATTTTAACGGCGTTTCCATTTGATGCCCAGATACGGATACCGTTATTTGCCTGAACGGTCAGCTGTTCCGATTTTTGATAGTACCGTTCGTCTCGATTGGTTTTATCCTGTTCGTAGCGGAAGAGGCAATAGCTTCGGAATGTTGCATTCAGAGTTACCGGATATGCTGAGCCGGCGTCGAACAGTACCTTGTACTTTGCAGATTCGGGCGGAGCTGCCTGATCGGAGATTTTTATTGTGGATGCTTCTGCAGAAACCGGTTCGGAAAAACCTGTGGTAAGTATCTCCACCAATGCGCCCTTCGATTCATCAGACGTATCAATATCTTCAACTGAAATTTTCACATCGGCGGTAACATCGCCGTTCAGATCCAACACAAGGCTCTGACCTAATGCAATGATTTGTGTTCCGATATCCGTTGCAAGATACAGTTCAGGCGCTGTTTTCTCAACTTGTATTTGATAATCTTTTCCATTGATAGGGACTGTAATGGTATCGCCTTGAAAGACTCGTTTTTCAAAGACTTCTTGAGAAAGGGTGTATGAAGCCTTCTCTTTTTTTTCTATAATCTCCGTTTGTTTAGCCGGTTGTACCGGTTTGTTTTTTATCGTGGTATCGATTTTCGTAATCAATATTCTACCGACAAAAAATACTGCTATTAAAAGAAGGACTACTCCTATCCCGATAAATACGCTGCGTGGAACGGTGAATGACTTTTGAGGGATCAGCGTTTCAGGCGGAACCGCTGTTTCTTGTATTCGTGCCTGTTTATACAGTGTAACACATTCATTTGGATTTAAGCCTAAGTATTCTGCATAGTTCCGTAAAAACCCGACAACATAAGGCTCCCCGGGAAAGACTTCATACATACCGGTTTCAAGCGCCTCTAAATAGCGGCGGGCAATATTCGTTTCCCGCGAAGCCTGTTCAAGGCTTATCTGTTTTTCATTGCGTGCTTTTTCTAATACATTGCCTATATCCTGCATCTATTTCTTTCCTTATGTTATTCTTCAAATAAAAAATTATTCATCATATCCGCATTCGGCGGTATATCATATAAAAAGCGGGAATCCGGAATGCCCGTATTCAATCGATAGTATGAAAAATCAAATGTGATCTTGCTGCCCGAAATAGGCCATGCTTCAATTCGCCTAATCAGCTTTGTTTCAGGCGAAACAAGGAGCCGGATATTCCTAAAAGTTTCCGAAGCAGAACGGCGATTAAGTGCAAGTACCACGACTTGCTGAGAGGAGCCTTCTTCCAACGGCTGAGGTTCTGCTCCTGTTTCATAAGCAATTGTGTATGAGCGTTTCAGCAGCGATAGGCCTTGGGGAGTTGCAAGGTTGGCTGTACCCGCAGAAGAATCTTTTTCTATCGTCTGGTTTAAAACCATCCGATAGGAGGGAACATAGATGGTCAATGTGTCGCCGGTGAATAGAATGACCTGCTCGTTCGGTTTGGTGAAATCAATGCGCAGCCGATTCGGCCGTTTGAAGTAGACGGTGGCTTCCATTGTCTGAACTTTTGAACCGGAGCCGGTTGAAACGGTGAGATTTGCTGTGTAATCGGAGAGCGCAGCGTATTGTTCAGACATTCCGGCAAAAAATACGCTCGCGGTCGTAATGGATTGACAAAATGCTGTTATATAAAAGCCGAATATAACGACAGTAAAAACGATTGTTTTTTTCATCCGATTAGTAAAGCAGAAATGAACGATAAAGTCAATATTTGCGAATTTTCTCTCGAACCTCGGCTTGGAGTATCCGATAAATACAAAAGCGACAAAACGCTACAAAAGGACATATCCGCTTATATCGTTTTTTCGTAGATAAAAGCCAGCTTGTTTCCGAACCATGCAAACCGGTCTAAAACCTGTGTACGGATAAAGCCTTGTTTTTCGTAAATCCTAATAGCCTTATGCCAATCTTCATGCACAAGCAGGATAATCCGTTCCAACTGCGGAAAAACGGCAGCAATACGTTCTATAGAAGCTGCGAAAAAACTTTCGGCAATGCTTTGTCCGCGCACCTCCGGCAATAACGCAAAGGAAGAGATATACAGCGCAGTCCCTGCAGGCTGATGGCGCTCGCGTACCGAATGACCTAAGGCAAATGCGTCCGTTCCAATCTTTTCCGAATCCCATAGTTCAGCCGTAAAGTACCCGCATACCGACTGTGTAGCGGTTTTAACAAGGACATAATTGCAATCTACAGCATACACGATGCGGTCGGCAAATACACTTTCGTCCTCAACGATATTTTCTTCAAAGCTCTGCCGTTCAACCTGCATCACCGCCGCCAAATCCCCCGACTCCGCTTTTCTTACACTATACCCTTTCGCTACCATTATCACCAACCTAGTATCTCTTTACGGTGCAGCAGACCTATTGCCCTAAGATTTTCTTCTGTAGAGCGATGCACATCACTCAATTTTTTAAAATCGATAGCAAAGCAATTCATTGAAAAATGCTGAAACACATAGACCGGCGCATCGGGCTTGCCGCCGTATTGCTGCCGCAGTTCTTCCGCATAAGCGGTAAAAAGAGATTTTTTTCGTAATTCACCGTATCCCACTAGCCAGAGCGGACACCCCAGTACACGTTGCAGGGCAGCAGTATGAGCGGCAAGCCATATTTGCGTTTCTTCAAAAAGGCTGCGGAATTGTTCGCCGCCGTGCTTGAGGAGGTAATTAAGCTCCTTTGTCTTTGCCGTATGAACGGGGGTTTTATTGAGGATGATAACATCTCGCCTAAAATCGATGTTGAGTTCGGGATTGCGGCGAAAAAAGCCTTCCGCAACCTTCCCTGCCTGCCCCACCAGATAGCGTTGATTTTTATGCAGCTGCTCATTCTTTCCCGGATTATCGCTGATAATAATCAGTTTTATCCTATCTGACGCTTGTACTTCGTCCAAGCTATGATTATACACGATGGGCGTTTCTTGCGGGTAGGCAGGGGTTTTATTTTCTGCCGCAGCTGCCTGCTGTAACAGGTGAAGTCTCCCCTGTCCCGCCGATTTTTGCACAGATGACACAGCTTCATCCGGTGCAGCATATTCATAGCCGCAACGATTCAGCCATTGCCGACATGACGCTTTAAAGTCGGTTCTAAAGGCGGCAAAAGCCTGCCATTCTCTATCGGTCATCGGATTACTTAGCTTTTATCTGAGAGAAAATTTTCCTGAACACATTACTGCTTAATTTTTTCTTGAGGAAGCCGAGCTTTGTTTCGGAAATGACAATCGCAATAAAAATGAGAACACAACCGATTAAAAGCGAGACTGTAACCTTCTCATGCCAGAACACAATAGCAAGGATAATACCGAATACCGATTCGAGGGAGAAGATGAGCGCCGCCGTCGATGCAACAACCTCTCGTTGACCGATCGCCTGCAATATATTAGTAAGAGACATACAAATGATACCTAAATAAAGAGCTGCAAAGATGGAATGCCCATTCCAGACGATTTTAGTACTGTCTTCAAAAAAATAGGTATATAAACCTGCATACACAGCGCCGAAAAAAAGATTTCCAATCGTAAGCAAAATCGGATCCATGGTGTCGACATACCGGCCAAGGTACACGAGATAAGCAGCAAAAACCACACTGCCTATCAGTGCAAGAAAATCGCCGAGATTTAAGCCGACATTGGAAGCTTTTAAAAGATCCGGCATCGAAATAAAGCCGATGCCTACCAAACAGAGCACTGCTGCAATAACGTGATAGATATTCGGCTTTCTCTTCCATACGAACCATGCAATAAACGGAGTGATAACGCAATAAGTCGCAACCAAAAAACCGCAACGCCCCGGAGGGCATCCTACGGCAATCGAAAGATTTTGCATCAGATAACCGATTGTCATAAGGAAACCGAGAACGGCGCATACGACAACGTAGGAACGGGACAAGTTTTTTAATCGTTTGATAAAAACCAGCATCAACACTCCTACTCCGATAGCGCACCGCATAAAGACCAAAAAGGCGGGAGGAAAATAGTCATTCGTACTGCTGATTGCGACAAAGGTCGTTCCCCAAAACAGCGCCGCAACAAAGAGCGCAATATGTGCGCCAATCTCTTTTTTTGTAAGCTTACTCATAGGTTAATCCAACCAATATATTTTATCGGGAGCTTGTTCTCGTAAAAAAATTTTTCGATACCGCTGCGAATGCTCCACCCGTACATCATCAGGAAAATACACATTATGCAAAAACCATACGGTATCCAAAAGATCTCCAAACGAATCGGAGCAGGAATATCGGTAATACAGTGGGGATTCTTCAAGCAGCGCACGCATCGCAAGGTCATGCGTATGGTACGGATCGATTGCTTGTCGCAAATTACTCCGCAAGCCTCCATACCACGCATGCGTAATCGCCAATAGATTAAGCCGTTTGTGAGTATCCATATAATACAACTCGTACATACCGGCAATTGCAGGAACGGACGTCGTTATCTTATATTTATCCGCACGTGTTAAGGCCGTCCATGTCAGCGTATAATAGACATCATTCTTGTCGTCTTCTTCTTTTATGATAATCGGTTTTAATTCAAGCATACTCTTAGAGGAGTATAGCATACTCCGCTCCTTTTGAAAATATGCCGCACACCGTCTACTTTTAGTCCTTGACAGCCTAATGTTTTTGTTTGACAGATGCGGAATTTGACGGTATACTTTTCTTTATAGGATAATTTTTAGGAGGCCGTAATGGCAAAAGTTGAACTGAAAGGTATCGGCAAAATTTACGATGGAAACGTCCGTGCAGTAGAGAATGCCAATATCGTTATCGAAGATCAGGAATTTGTTGTATTCGTCGGACCGTCCGGCTGCGGTAAATCGACGACACTCCGTATGGTAGCCGGACTTGAAGAAATCAGCGAAGGCGATTTGTACATAGACGGCGAACGCATGAACGACGTCCCTCCGAAAGATCGTAACATCGCAATGGTTTTCCAAAACTATGCGCTGTATCCGCACATGACTGTCTATGACAACATGGCATTCGGATTAAAGATACGCAAAGTCGATAAACAGGAAATTGAACGCCGCGTACACGAAGCCGCCCGCATTCTCGACATTGAAAAACTGCTCGACCGTAAACCCAAGGCACTTTCAGGCGGACAGCGTCAGCGTGTCGCAGTAGGACGCGCTATTGTCCGTAACCCCAAGGTATTCTTATTTGACGAACCGTTGTCCAACCTCGATGCAAAGCTCCGTGTTCAGATGCGCGCCGAGATTTCCGACTTGCATAACCGCTTAAAAGCCACGATGATTTACGTTACACACGATCAGGTTGAAGCGATGACCATGGGTGACAAAATCGTTGTTATGAAAGACGGAAAGGTACAGCAAATCGGCTCGCCGCTCTATCTCTACAACCATCCCGTGAATAAATTCGTAGCAGGCTTTATCGGCTCGCCGCCCATGAACTTCTTAAACGTTAAAGTCATAGAAAAAGACGGCGGCATCGCTATCGACGAAGGCACCTTTGTATTGACACCTACCGAAGATCAGCAAAAATACTTAAAGAAGTACGTCGGCAAAAATGTATTCTTTGGTATTCGGCCGGAAGATTTACAACTTGTTGCCGAAAGTGACACTGCTAAAAACAGCATGACACTCAAGATAACCGTTAAAGAACCGCTCGGGGCGGAAACACACCTCTATCTGGCTTCAAATAACCAGCAGATTATCGCTCGTACATTCAACGCGGTCGAAGCGGGAATCGGTGAATCGCTTCACTTTGTTCCGAATATGGAAAAAGCGCGCTTCTTCGATAACGAAACGGAAGCAAATATCTGCGAGGACGTTCAAAAGCAATAAAATGCCGCATCCGCCGGTCTACCCGGCTTGCTGAATACTCTTACACAGTTTTTTGAGATAAAGGGGATGTCTGAAAAGTGAGCTGCTTTTTGGACAGCTCCTTTTTTAATCAACAAGCCGGAGTTGTTACCCTGAGTTGTTACCCTGAGTTGTTACCCGAAGCTTGCCGATTTTTCCCCAGCGTGATAATATATTTCCCATCCATTTATGATAAAGAAAAGATTAATTACGTTTTTAGCACACTCGAAGCGCTACGTTTATTTAAATGTTTTGTGGCAGTGGATCGCCCTTGTTTCACAGATTGCGGCGGTATTTTTTATCGGGCGTCTTTTGGAATCCTTATTCAATGGTACGATTACCTCAAAAGAGATGATAACGGCTGGCGCTGTTTTTGTTGCGGCGCTTGCAGTGCGGGCTGTTGCAACAAAATATGCAACCCGCTACGCCTTTCTTGCCGGACGAGATGTTAAAACAACCTTGCGGGATGCCCTTTACGCGAAACTGCTGAAACTCGGCGCCGCCTATCGGGATAGCATCGCTACTTCGGAAGTAGTACAGCTCGCCTCTGACGGGATCGAACAGCTTGAAATATATTTCGGTAGATACCTGCCTCAGTTTTTTTACAGTCTCCTTGCGCCGCTCACCCTTTTTGCGGTGTTGGCGCCGGTCAGTTTTAAGGCGGCGGTCATTCTCCTCGGCTGTGTTCCCCTGATACCCATTTCCATTGTCGCCGTGCAAAAAATCGCCAAGCGGCTGCTCAGTAAATACTGGGGCGCGTATGCGGGACTCGGCGACAGGTTTTTGGAAAACCTTCAGGGACTGACAACGCTGAAAATATATCAGGCGGATGAGGCAAAAGCCGAGGAGATGGACAGAGAAGCGGAACATTTCCGGCGTATCACAATGAAGGTGCTCAGTATGCAGCTTAACTCCATTACCGTGATGGATGTAATTGCCTACGGGGGAGCTGCTGCCGGTATCATCACCGCAGCATATCAATTTGCCGCAGGGGATATTTCGATTGCGGCGGCATTCAGCATTATCCTCTTGTCGGCGGAGTTTTTTATTCCCCTCAGATTGCTCGGCTCTTTTTTCCATATTGCGATGAACGGAATGGCCGCCTCTGATAAACTTTTTTATATTCTCGATTTACCCGAACCTGCGGAAGCGCACGGCGCCATCGACAGCGCCGTCGGCATCAGCGTCCAAGACATCTCGTTCTCTTATACCGGACAACGGGCAATCCTTACAGACATCAACCTTACCATTCCGCACGGTTCCTTTATTGCCCTTGCAGGGGAATCCGGATGCGGCAAGAGCACGATTGCGGCGCTCCTTTCCGGTAAACATAAAAACTATACGGGGCGCATCTTATTCGGCCAAGACGAACTGAAAACCATCGATGAACGCCATATCATGCAGCATATTACAGTCGTAAAACACAATGCGTATCTTTTTAAGGGAACCGTCAGGGATAATTTGCGGATTGCAAAGCCGAACGCCTCGGCTGAAGAGATGACCGCCGCGCTCAAAAAAGTAAACCTCGCTGATTTCTTAGATACGCAAAAAGGCTTAGATACCGAGCTGCAGGAAGGCGGTATGAATTTTTCCGGCGGGCAACGGCAGAGGCTTGCATTGGCACGCGCCCTCCTTTTCGACAGCCCCGTCTATATTTTTGACGAAGCAACTTCCAATATCGATATCGAAAGCGAAGAGCGGATATTACAGATTATCCATGAACTGAAACAGACCAAGACGGTGCTGCTTATTTCGCACCGGTTAGCAAACAGCGTAGACACCGACTGCATCTACTTTATGGAACACGGGCGGATTACGGAAAAAGGTACCCACAGCGAATTGATGTCCTTAAACGGCCGCTATTGCGCGTTGTACAAAAGCCAGTCGGAGCTGGAACGGTATGGCGGCACCGCCCATACTCAAGCAGTGCAGAAGGAGCGATAAATGAATACATCAAAACGCAGAAGCGCCCTTACCATAATGGACTCGCTGATTACCCTTGTCCGTCCACTCCTTCCCGTTATGCTGCTGGCAATTACCGCAGGAGTGCTCGGATTTTTATGCGCGATCTTTATCACGATCCTCGGCGGCGAAGCAATTATCGCGGCGCTCCCTACCCATATATCAGCCGGAACGCCCCTCTTGGGACTCAATCTGAAGCACATCGTGATGATATTGATCATCCTTGCGATTCTGCGGGGAGCGCTCCGCTACGGAGAGCAATACTGCAATCACTATATTGCGTTTAAGCTTTTGGCCATTATCCGGCATAAGGTATTCAGCGTATTACGGAAACTCGCGCCTGCGAAACTTGAAGGCAAAGACAAGGGGAATTTGATTTCCCTGATTACTACCGACATCGAGCTGTTGGAGGTGTTCTATGCACATACCATCTCCCCCATCATTATTGCAGCAGTAACATCCCTTTGTATGCTGATCTTTCTCGGCAGCCGCAGCCTCATCGCAGTACCGGTCGCACTCGCAGGATATATTACAATCGGTGTGATTATTCCGCTGCGCAACGGCAAGCGGACAAGCGAACAGGGACTTGCCTTTAGGACCGAGTTCGGAAATTTGAATAGCTTTGTCCTTGAGTCCCTGCGCGGCTTGGAAGAAATTATCCAATACGGGGCAGGGGAACGTATTCGAACCGAGCTGCGGCAGCGCTCGGATAATCTCGGGAAAGGCGGGGAATATCTAAGTACACAGGAAGCACGGCAGCGTATTGAAACGAACACGGTCATTTTGTTCTTTACTTTTGCTCAACTTTTTCTTTCTATTGTACTCTTCCGGCAGGGAAGCATCGACTTTGCCGCCGCCGTAGGAATAACACTCGGCATGACCGCCTCTTTCGGCCCCGTGCTTGCTCTTGCGCAGCTTTCCAATAATTTACATCAAACGCTCGCAAGCGGCGACCGTATCTTGAGCCTATTGGAAGAACAGCCGCTCGTAGAAGAAATCCCTGCTGACGGCAAACCGCGCTCATTTGAAGGAGCAGCAGCCGATCATATTGATTTCAGCTACGGCAACGAACAGATATTGCACGATTACAGCGCCGTCATTCAAAAAGATAGCATTACCGGCATACACGGCGCAAGCGGTTCGGGCAAGTCTACCCTACTTAAACTGCTGATGCGGTTTTGGGAAGTGCAAAAAGGCGCGATACGCATCTCCGGCGAGGACATAAAAACCGTTCCGACCGGAGCGTTGCGGGCGATGGAATCCTGCGTTACACAGGAAAGTCAGCTCTTCAAAGGCACGATTGCCGACAATATCAAAATCGGTAAGTTGGATGCGTCGGAAGAAGAAGTTATCGCGGCGGCACAAAAAGCATCGATTCACGACTTTATTACCACCCTTCCAGACGGCTATAATACGCCGGTCGGGGAACTCGGCGACACCCTATCGGGCGGAGAAAAACAGCGTATCGGACTTGCCCGTGCATTTTTGCACGACGCTCCCCTACTCCTTCTCGACGAACCTACCAGCAATCTGGATGCCCTTAACGAGCGTATCATCCTTAAATCGCTCAAGGAATCCGGCGCCGGAAAGACAGTTGTCCTCGTTTCGCACCGTAAGTCAACGCTGAATATCGCCGCCACGGTTATTAATATCGCGGCAACCGCATCAGACGGTTTTTAAACAGCCCCGCCTCTTTATTCTGCGATATTTGATTTACTCGCTGATACGGTTACCTTTCTATCCTATTTTTGCGTAAGGCTGAATACACCGTCCCAGTTGTCCGCAGGAGGCTTTTGGATAAAGGCCTCGCATTTACGCAGATAGGCATCAGAGGGACCATCATCCGGCCGCTCTTCGCGGAGCGCTTTAAAAAGGCGAGCTGCTTCCTTCCAATCCCGCCGGTCGAACACGCAATGAGCCTCTTCAAAACGGCGCAAAAAGTCGAGCGTTGCCGAATCGACAGCCTCCTTCAATTCAACCAGCTCCCATAACTGCACCGGTGTATTGATACCGACAACGCGCACACGGTCGAACCGGCGGGTAATAAATTCGTCGCCGATTTCGTTTTTCGTCATATCGGAAATCAAAAGCCATGAACCGTACTGCTTGTTTACGCCTTCCAAACGGGCGGCAAGGTTGACGGCGTTACCCATAATCGTATAGTCCATCTTCCGTTCGGTACCCATGTTCCCGACAACCATATCACCGGTGTTAATCCCGATGCGGGTTAAAAGCGGATTAGGGCTCATCCCCTCGCGCATAAAAAGCTCGTTCAGTTCAACCTCTTTACGGTGCATCAGCACTGCGGCATGACAGGCGAGGCGGGCATGTTCTTTATAATCTACCGGAGCGCCGAAGAACGATATAATGGCGTCCCCTTCGTATTTATCGATAGTGCCGCGCTGCTCTAAGATAATATCACTCATACCGGAAAGGTAGATATTCAGCAGCTTAACCAGTTGTTCGGCATCGAGCGCTTCACTTATTGTAGAAAAGCCCTTAACATCGGTAAACATTGCGGTAATCCATTTTTTCTGCCCGCCGAGCTTCAGCATAGAAGGATCTTCTATCATCTCATTGATAACATCGCCGGAAAGGTATGTGCCGAATGCTTTGCGGAGAAAGCTCTTTTCGCGCTCACTGATGATGAACGACACCATCGAATAGGTTAAGAACGATACGAAGAGTGCCAGTACCGGTGAGATAATAAAGATATAAATACCGGTAAAGTGGAATATGAGTTGATTCACCATCAGCACGACGAGGGACAGCACAACTCCTGCAATAATCTGAACAAGGGTGCTGAACCGGCGGATAACCACAATAATACCGAAAGAAAACGCAATCGCGAGCAGAGCCGACACCCAAACCGGCGCTTGCTGTAAGAAATCACGCTGCAAAATAGTATTGGCGACCGCAGCGTGCGTACCGACATTCACATATTCGCTGTGAAACGGGTTAACACCGATATCGGTTGTACCGGTACTTGACCACCCAATAATACAAAAAGCATCTTTAAGTTTACCGGCAAGCGCCGTTTCAAGCTCCGTATGCCGGTTATACGATGTGGCGGCGTTTGCATAGAGCGTTCCAAAATCGGCTTTTACCTGATCGTAAAGTTCCGCATCTTCAGGATTCCCTGCCTGTTTTGCCTCGTCGAACAAAAGCGCTACCGACGTACCGTAGTCCATTTCAAAAAAGCTTTTTACCGTATCCCAATAGGTCTGCACAGCAGTAAGCCAAGCTTCCTTATCCTGCACAGACCCCGATTCCAAGGCAGTACGGCGTAGTTCTTCGCTTTCATCCCATAGCTGCATACATGTATCGATCGGCGCGTAGCCGGGGCCGAGGTTCCATCCTTGATTTGCCCGTAACAGGCGTAAACTGCTTGCCGTTTTTTCTCCGCTTTCGGCATAATCAATCAATAAATAGAAAGGAACATGAGTAAAGCTGTTTTGATAGTTTTTTTTCGGCCATCGAATCAACATCATACCGCTTGAATCAAGCGGTATTGAAATATTTTCTTCTTTACCGTCATACACGGCGCCGATCAACGTAACGAGGTTTTTATCGATGACAACTTCGGGAGAACCCAGTTTCCGCAACAGCGGAGAAAAGGCAAGCTGCATAAACACCGTACCGCCGATATTATCCGTCAACCGGATACGCCGCCTCACGCCATCGCTATCGATATGCACATTGGTAAAGCCCGCTCCCGCCGCCATTCGGCTGATTTCCGGTATCGGTACCAAAGCGCTGTGCCGACCTTCCGTGAGGGGAGCGTTCACTTTGAGCTTAGGATAGGTAAAGCGCTCCTTCGCAATCGCATATAAATCTTCCGTACCCTCGCTTGGAGGATCATCCTGCATATTAACCGTAATAAACGACGAACCGAACAGCCGCATTGCCTGTCCCAAATAGCTGTCGTTCTCTATCGCAACCTGCTTTGTATGCCGGTAGAGAGTGTCGCGCGATTGATCGATTAAATCTACCAATTCGCTCCCGTATATGCCCGCCTCCGGCAGTGTAATTTGGTTATTGGCAAGCGCTGCAAAAATATCCTGTACATTTGCGCCAATCTCTTCAAAAGAAGCGGCAAACTCGGACTTTAACGTACCGTTTAAATAGGTAAAATCCACACTCATCGGACTTTTATCGATATACTCAATATCGAAGACCGCAAATTCGGCGCCGAGTTGCGTCAACGCTTCCAAGCCTTTTGCAATCGTATTGCGCGGCCACGGATATAAGCCGACTTTTTCGATAGACACATCATCGATATCCAGCAGCACAATCGAAGAATCTTCTTTAACAGCGGACTTTAATCCCAAAAAGAAATCATACAGCCGATTTTCAACACCTATCCAAAACGGAAAAAAATATAATCCTGCACACAGCAGTCCGACAATACACGGTATAACCACCGAAGACAAATGAGTTTTTTTCTTCACTCTTTACTCCCTATTAAATCTATAGTATGATATGTACGTGAGTTATACAATGGGAAGATGTTAAAAACTTTGTTTTTTATAAAAGGGGGGACAGCATGAAACGTACTTTATATATTGCCGTTGCGATGTTACTTATCGCGGCAGCAACATTCGGTCAAGCAGCTGAAAAGATCGATAAAATTTTAGAAACCGAAGCCGCGACCTTTGGACAGGCTGCCTATCTGATACAGACAGCTTTGGATGACGGTTCCGACGGGCTTGATTTTGAAACAGCTTTTGAGCGATTCAAAAGCGAAAATCAAAATTTGATACGGGATTCGGTTACGGCGGAAGATGTGATACCGGTCAAGACCTATGCCTTTTTATTGATGAAGGCCTTCGATGTAAAAGGCGGTATGATGTACCGTATCTACCCCTGCCCTCGATATGCATATCGTGATCTGCGGTACCTCGCAGTTATCCAAGGCAAAAACAATCCCGACGCTTCTATGACAGGAGCATCAATGCTGCAAATACTCGGCCGCGTCGGTATGGTACAAGGCGGTGAATAATGAAACGTATACTAACCTTTCTCATTATCGCGGGCGGTATGACAATGTATGCCGCTGCATTGGACTTCGGATTCAACCTTTCAAATAGTACCGACTTAAACGGTACCAATAAAGCTTTTAACATATCGCAGGCGAATGCCACGGAAGCATTCATTGAATTCCCTACGGGAGATTTTTCATCGATATATATTTCCGGCGAGGCACGGTTTTCAGGTACTTTCCCGATTAAGCCTAAGGGAGCGGTTCAGTTACTTCCGCTTACCCAAGCATTTAGACTGAAAAGAACGGATTGGTCGGGCAATACGGCTTTCAATACGATTGGCATCCAATGGGCGCTCGGACGGACCTCATTCAACGAGTATTCAAATAAAATTCTGCGCGGTTTATTTGACGGGGCAAAAGTCGGTCTTACAATCAAGAACGCTGATATTGCTTTCGCACTCGGCTATACGGGCTTAACCTATAAAACCGATGCGAAAATAAGGATAGATAAAGATGATATTGAACGTTTGAGCAATAAGGAAAAGGCACTTGCTCCGCAGCGGTTGTTCTTGCTTCTTTCAACCGCTTTCCAAGGACTCATTCCTTCGCATACATTCGGTTTCGATATGTTGGCGCAATTCGATTTACTCAAGCAAACCGGAAGGACTCATACGCAGTATTTTATACCGTATATTCACGGACGGATAGGTCGGAATGTCAGCTGGAGATACTGGGCAGCAGTTCAATTCGGTGAAGATACGCAATTATTTTACTCTCTCGCATCAGGTCTTTCCGTGCAATACTTCAACCCCGATTGGCGCTATTTTACGATAACCGGTAAGCTCGACTGGGCAGCAGGCGACTATGACGGTACGGGAGCAATGCGATCATTTATACCGATTACAGACATAAAGCAAACCGTCATTGCCGATACGACGGTAGGTCGATTCAGCGATATACTTACGGCAGGACTTACGGCAAGCGTTCGTCCTGTTCGGGGGCTTTTAACGGAAGTATCATACATAGCGCTGACTTCTCCGAATATCAAGAAAACGTCGGCTTATGTCGGTTCCGAATTATCGGCGAAACTCGCCTATCAGTTTTATGATGATTTTGATGCATCATTCGTCGGCGGTATATTCGTACCCAATAAAAAGATCATTATGGGATATAATTTACAATGGTTAACGAAATTCGCATTTACAGTTCATCTATAAAAGATAATTTTTTAGGAGGGTTACCATGAAAAAATCTTTAGGAATTTTAATACTCTGCATAGCGGGGATTTTCTCGCTCTCGGCAGCAGCTACTCTGACAGCAACAATCACGGAAGTTGCGGGGAAGGTTGAATGTAAACTCCCCGGAAAAGATTGGAAAACCGCAAAAACAGGTGATGTTTTACCCGCAGGTTCTTTTATCTCTACCGGTTTTAAGAGTACCGCCATTCTTAAAACTGAATCGGCAACACTAACAGTAAAGCCCGTTACCCGCTTAACCATTGAAGAGCTGGTAAAATCCGAAGGAACAACAAAGACTCAGATGTTTTTGATGGCAGGACGTGTTAAGGCTGAGGTTACACCGCGTGAAGGTGAAAAAGCGGAATTTAAGGTCAAAAGTCCGACTGCGACCGCTTCCGTCCGCGGTACCGGATTTGAATTTGATGGGCAAAACTTACTTGTAGATCACGGCGCTGTACTGCTTGAAGCGGAATCCGGCGTTGGTATCCCGCAGATTGTAGCAGGCGGGGAATGGACGTCAATCAGCAATACCGGTACGGTATCCGTACCTGTCGCGGTTGCAACAAGAAGTTCAAGTTTGAGTACGAGTGAAGCAAATGTCGGTTCGGATCCTTCGAACACTAATGAATCAAATACATCGGTAAGCAATACCCCGTTGCCTGATAATCCTAAGCCCGATAATCCTAAACCTGATGATCCTAAGCCCGATGATCCTAAACCTGATGATCCTAAGCCGACCGGTGACGTAACAGTCGATATAGAATGGGAATGATTCATTAAAATATTTTACCGGCAGCCGCCCCCTCAGCTTTTCTTATCATACAAACGATGAGGTATAGGCTGCCGGTTTTTTAATTCAAAAAATATACCGGATTCGGTAATCGATGGTATAAATAAAAATATAGGAAGTTATGGATATCAAAATCATCTGCGCCGATATAACTACACTTAAAGTAGATGTAATCGTCAATGCGGCAAATACATCCCTGCTCGGCGGTGGGGGCGTTGACGGAGCTATCCACCGTGCTGCCGGATCCGAATTATTGGAAGAATGCCGTGCGCTCAAAGGGTGTAAAACAGGACAGGCAAAAATTACGCGCGGGTATCAGCTCCCTGCAGAATACGTTATCCATACCCCCGGGCCGATATATCAAGACGGTAAGCACGGGGAGCCGGAGCTGCTTGCAAGCTGCTACCGCAACTCGCTCATCCTAGCCGCAGACTTTCACTGTAAAACAATTGCGTTTCCCTGTATTAGTGCAGGCGTATACGGCTATCCTATGGAGGAAGCAGCAGCAATTGCTCTTTCTACCGTTTATGCCTACTTAATGGAAACAAAAAGTAATATGACTGTCTACCATGTTTGTTTTAATAAGCAAGCGGAAAACATTTATCGGCTGCTATTGTCAAAATTAGATAAAAATTGCTAAGACAGGGAGGCTTATTATGACCGTATCTCAGTTACACAAAGCGCGGTATACATATACGCCGCGTTTCCCCGCTATTCTCGAGGAACCGATTGAATCGATTGCAATGCAAAAAGGACAAGCGACAACATCCATGGCACATGCAGAGGAGATAAAACCGCTGTTTCCGCACACGTATGGCAAACCGGTTATTCATTTTGTCAAGGGAACAGCACATATTGACAAAAAACCGCTCAGGGTCGGAACAATTTTATCGGGCGGACAAGCGCCGGGCGGACATAATGTCATAGCAGGCTTATACGACGGTCTAAAAAAGGCAAACCCCGGCTCCAAGTTATTCGGTTTTTTAGGTGGGCCGGAAGGATTGATTATCGGAAACGCTATCGAAATATCCGGAGAGATTGTCGATCGATACCGGAACACAGGCGGCTTTGATATGATCGGTTCGGGGCGTGCAAAAATCGAAACACCCGAGCAAGTTGCCGGAGTGATAGCAACGGTAAAGCGGATGGAGCTTGATGCAGTGGTCATTATCGGCGGCGATGATTCAAACACAAATGCAGCCATATTATCAGAATATTTTTTGCAACACGGCATTGCAACGCAGATTATCGGCGTTCCTAAAACCATCGATGGCGACTTAAAGTACGATATGCTGGAAACTTCTTTCGGGTTTGACACGGCAACCAAGATATATTCCGATCTTATCGGCAACATCGCCCGCGACGCAAATTCGGCAAAGAAATACTGGCACTTTATCAAACTGATGGGTCGATTTGCCAGCCACATCGCTCTGGAATGTGCGCTCCGTACCCAGCCGAATATCTGCCTGATTTCCGAAGAAGTTGCCGAAAAAAAAATGACCCTCAAGCAGATCACCGATATAATCGCCGATGCAGTGATAAAGCGCGCAAACCGTAAGGAGAACTTCGGTGTCGTGCTTATTCCCGAAGGTGTTATCGAATTTATCCCCGAGATGAAACAGCTCATCAAAGAACTCAACGCAGCGATGGCGCAGTATCCCGATGCATTTAACACGCTTGAAACTTTTAAACAACAAAAAGCGTGGGTAGAGCAACACATTAATCCCGAATCAGCCGCCTTGTTTGCCTCGATGCCGGAGGACATTGCCGCGGAATTTTTAACGGATCGAGACCCGCACGGCAATCTGCAAGTGTCGCGGATAGAAACAGAGCACCTGCTGATCGGCTTAGTAAAAAACCGGCTTGCCGAGTTGAAAAAAGAAGGAACCTATACAGGGAAGTTCAGTGCACAGGCTCACTTCTTTGGATATGAAGGGCGGGCGGAATTCCCTTCAAACTTTGATGCGGATTATTGCTATGCCCTTGGCAGAACAATCTTTTTGCTGATTGCGAACGGACTGACCGGCTATATAGCATCGGTATACAACCTCACAGCGCCGCCCATCGAATGGAAACCCTGTGGCATTCCGTTAACCAAACTGATGGATATGGAATTGCGCTCGGGAGAGAAGAAGCCGGTTATCAAAAAGACGGTTATCGATTTGAACGGTAAGCCGTTTAAAACCTTTGCGGCGCAGCGGGAACGGTGGGCGGTAGAAACTGCCTATATTTTCCCCGGTCCTATTCAATATTTCGGACCGTCTGAACTATGCGATGTTCTCTCTAAAACCTTACTTTTGGAGCATGAAAACCGGCAGCACTCCTCATGAACAAAACAGGTGATACGAATTCAACACCCATAGTGCATCAAAAAAATTTCAACGATTTTTATCGATGGCTTGACGGCTTCATTAACTTTGAAAAACGGCCGCATAAAAAGACCTTTTCGCTTGAGGTTATCGGCTACTATGCAGCGCTTTTTTCCAACCCGCAAACAGCGTATAAAACTGTACACATTGCCGGTTCAAAGGGAAAGGGTTCCGTTGCGGCGATGTTTTCAGCCTTGCTCACCGAAGCCGGTTATAGGACAGGCCTCTACACGTCTCCCCATGTAAACGACTTCCGCGAGCGGATAACGGAAAACGGCCGTTTTTTCGATAATTCCGCCTATCTTAAAGCGTTTCGTACCGTACGAGAGGGCATACAACCTTATATCGGGAAGGAGAGCGAGCCGCAACCGAGCTGGTTCGAGCTGGTAACGCTGACTGCCTTTGTGCTGTTCCGACAAGAGAAACTCGACTGGGCGGTGTTTGAAACCGGCATGGGGGGCAGGCTTGACGCTACCAATATCGTACAGCCGGAACTAACCGTGCTGACACCGATCGAGCTTGAGCACTGCGAATATCTCGGTCATACCATTCCGCTCATTGCGGCGGAAAAAGCGGGCATCATTAAAGCATGGTGTCCCGTTTTTTGCTCACGTCAGCAACCTTCCGCGCTTGAAGTATTCAAAGAACGGGCGGCGGCACTCAATGCTCCGTTTTTTTATCTACCCGATTTTATCGAAACGATTGAACACCGGCTCACACCGCATGGCCGCGAAGTTACCATCCGCTTTTCCGCCGCGCATCCGGTAGGGGCGCTCTTTAAGCGTCCGCTGCACACCATACTCCCGCTTTTTACGCCCGTACAGGCGGAGAACGCTGCCCTCGCTGCCGCCGCTTTTAAATACCGCTTTCCCGACGCACCGGAAGACTTAATCGAAAGCGGGCTTTCAAAGGCATGGCTCCCCGCGCGATTCCAGCTTTTAAGTACCAAGCCTTTAATTGTCCTCGATGGCGCACATACGCATAACAGCATACGGACTTGCGCAGACACGTTTTTTTCTCTCCTCAACAACGGATCCGGCGCTTCGATTCCCTATAACGACAGTACATCCGTACATTCCGGCCGCTCAGCAATTCATGCTGCCCCTTCAATCGCATACTCCGGTACCCTGCCCGTATCCGGCACTATACCCGCATACTCTGATACTCAGTCCATACCCGACGCACCACCGAAGACCAAGCCGATACTGGTGTTTGCCTGCGCCGCAGACAAACACCCCGCCGGTTTTGCGCCGATATTCTACGGCAACATTGCGCACCTCTACCTCACCGTGCCGGGCTCGTTTAAAAAGGGCAATTTAGAAAAAACCGTCGGCGCATTTACGCAGGTTTTCGAAAATGAGAACAGTGTTGTAATGGAAGCGAGCGAGGATTTTAACGCGATATTAAAGAAGGCCTTTACCCAAAGCATTACCGAAAATCGGCCGCTGTTGATTACGGGTTCATTCTATCTGGCGGCGGAAGCGCAACGAGTATATTCCGCTGAGGGTTTTCAGGATCGGGAAACTCAAGGCTGACCGCGTAAAGCTGCAAACTCACCGGTGGAGCTTCCGCTCCCTGCGGCGCATACAGAGGGTCGCCTACAATCGGAAGCCCTGCTGCAGCCAGATGAGCGCGCACTTGGTGCCGATATCCGCGGGAAAGGCGGCAGCGCACGCGAATCAGGCGACGTTCTGCACCGGTTTGAGACGGGCAAGATTCACAGGCAATTTGAGCTACCGTATCGTTTCCACCGATCGAGGACGGCAGCATATCGACCGCTTCGATGACCGTCGTGTACAGCCGCCCGTCTTTCTTGTAATGCCGTGAAGCAGAAAAAACAGGAGCAACCCTTTTTGCGCCGGGGCCGAAATTCCTAAATTGACTTTCCAGCGTAAGCGGTAACTTTGCGGCTATCCGTTCCTGCGCAGCTATCTGCTCCTGTACAGCCATTCTCCTCTGTGCGACAGACAGCTTTTTCAGCCTAGACAACTCCGTTACATCGAAACCATGCCCGTTATCTATTTCAGGGGATAAAGTCGGCTCTACGAACGCGCAATAAGTTTTGATCATCCGCCCCGCTTCCTGCCGGGCAGCAAGAAAATCATATACCGCCTGATCCTTTGCAAAAAGCACAAGACCCCGCGTATCCGTGTCGAGCCGGTGCAGCAGTCCTGCCTCGATCGCCTTTTTACCGCGTACCTGCACCTCGGCAAGCGGAACCTGCACATCGTTCTGCGCAGCATTAACGAGTGCATCGGTTTGGTTATCATCGGACGGGGCATTCCCCTTTGCCTCAGCGCTATGCAAAAACCAGTACACCAGCGTATTGCGTTCATCTGCTCGAAGCGGCGCGGTGGGAAGATGCGGGGGCTTATACACAACCGCCCAATGAGCGGTTTCCCGTACAATACAGGGGGCCGTTCGAGTATAATCGAACGCCGCCGTTACGGAACATATAGAACATATATCTGTAGAATTTTGCAGAGCTGACTCCTCGGCACACATATCAGGGCATCTCTAAAAACTATATCCTGCGGTTATGCACCTGTCAAGCAAAGCTTACACTACGATCAGGTCAAACGTATTTTGAAAAATCTAAAACTATCGACCTCTTGACACTTGCAAAAAAATAACTGACAATAAGCCGGTATTCCAGTAAATACCAACTTTGAACAAAGGAAGGGGGTCGTTACCATGCGGCACAAATTATTGATACTATCACTGGCTTTAGGACTGCTTACAGCTCCGTTTATCTGCGCACAAAATAAAGACGCTGCAAAGAAAAATGATAAGGGCAGTGAGTCCGACAGTATGATTACCGTCGAACAGGCATACCTCAATTCAATTGAAGGCGTTATGATTAAGGAAATGGTTGCCGCTGAAGGACGCGATTCGAAGAGTGTTGCCTTACAATACATTGAAGATGCATTAAATCAGGGGCGTCAATCGGAAGACATTCAGGTGGCTTTAAGTACGTTAGCAACCGAAGGTCTTTCAACCGTTGTAAGAGAAGATGGCAGAATCGTAAATAACTATCCGGATATAAGACGCCGCGCATGTGAGTTGCTTGGGCAAATGGGAACCGATAAAGCTAAGGATACATTGGTCACTGTCATGTACACCGACAACGAACCATCCGTTATCACAGCCGCAGTAAAATCGCTCGGCGAAATCGGAAAAAATGACAATGATGAAGTATTCAATATGATTAACTGGATTGCTCGTAAATTCGATACGGTTAATCCGACGAGTTCTCTCGCACTTGAAATACTCAATACCTTTGAAAAGATGTCCGGCTCAATTATAAACAAAAAGGATATGTTTGAAACGGTAATGCGCATTGCAAATAACTATAGCTATGTAACGCCGGTAAGAACCAGAGCCTACGAAGTAATGCGCGGCATTTCAAATTCCAACTCCAATACGGATCAAAAAAAGAATAAATAATTCCTGTTGGGCTGTTTATTCAGCTGGAGGGTTTAATCCCCTGTTCTTTACACCGAACAAAGGAGATTAAACCCTGCTGCAAGCCACAAGCCGATTGAGCTTTTCCCGATACCTTGTATGTTCCTGCTTAATCGGCTATCATAGCAGCTACAGAGTTTTGCGTATCCAATGATTTGCAGCTTCTCTGAACACAGGTAAAAAGTTAATAATGTTCCTGTTGAGGTTTTAATGCAACTGACAAATATGCAGTTTATCCTTTTCACAATGCTAATACCCTGTACCATATCAGCCTTTTTTGTATATCTTGTGATTCTTTTTGCAAAACGACACAATTTATACGATGACGTCGGCGGTAGAAAAATACACACAGGGAAAATTCCGCGACTAGGCGGTGTCGGTTTCTTTTCTGCCTTTGCATTGAGCGTCTTTATCGTCTACTTCAAATTTCCAAGCAATATCGTTATAACCCGCCAATTCACGGCCATTATCGTCGGGGGCTGCTTAATTTTCTTCATGGGGCTTTGGGATGACTTAAAAAATTGGCGGGCTATCTATAAACTTATTGTTCAATTAATTGCCGCCGGTATCGTCGCGTATGCCGACTTCCGCTTTACCCGCATCAGTTTTGGCCCTCTCGGCCTTTTCATCCCCTTCGGTATTTTTGCTTATCCGATAACGATACTCTGGATTGCAGGGGTTACTAATGCCGTAAACTTGATGGACGGCATCGACGGACAGGTAGGTTGTTTGAGCGTTTCATTGCTGATCAGCTATATTATCCTATTTTTCAAAGACTCATCTCCCCATTTTTCTATGATTTATACCTGCATCATATTGGCCGCTGCGATTATAGGTTTTTTATTTTTTAATCTTTCCCGTCCTAAAGCGAAGATATTTATGGGCGATGCGGGGTCTCAATTCCTCGGCTTTGTGCTTGCAATACTCCCGCTGGTACCCAGAAACGACGGATATGAAACTGCAGCACTCCCTTTTGCAATTATTTTTATGATGCTGCCTATTTTCGATATGATCGCTGCAATTTGGCGACGGATACGGGATAAAAAACCGATACGGGAAGGTGATAGGCTGCACCTTCATCATAAGCTGATGCTTATCGGTTATTCGCCGCGAGGGGCATTGGTTACTGTGATGATTTTACAGATCATTATAGATATATTCGTAACGCTTGCGGTTATTTCACAAGGACTTATGGCGCTGGTAACGCTCATCGGACTTTCACTGGTGGGGATATTATTCTTTACGCTCATTCATTTTGAAAAAGAAAAGCACCTTGCCCATGACGGTACATCGATACCGAAGAATACGCAGTAAATTTCTTCCTACTATATCGCTGAAAATCAATCTTCCGTGCACCGGCGTTTTATTGAGACATCTCTACAAGCTGTAGTTTTTAGAGATTACCACCTGTAGGAAACGGCTATAAAGGAGACGATTATGTGGAAAAACTTAGATGCATGTTCCCTGTTTCGCGATTTGCAGGAAGCAGCAATACCGAACATCACGCAATTGATGAAAGGAGACAGCGGCGCATACCGAATCGAACAATATTCCATACCGATGGCGGCCGGTATGCACTACAATTATGCTGCAAAACAAGTGGACGAAACGATCCTTACCATGCTTGGCGTGCTTGCGAACGAACAGCAAGTAAAGTTGAAGTATGAGATGCTCCTTTCAGGCGAAGAAGTCAACACCGGAGAACACCGGAAAGTCCTGCATCATCTTACGCGCGGACAGCTTGGGGACGATGTTATCTACAACGGTAAAAATATGCGAACCTTTTATCTTGAGCAGCAGGAAAAGGTGCGTGAGTTTTCAGAAGCGGTCAGGAACGGTTCCATCACCGCTCCATCCGGTAAGCCCTTCACCGATGTCGTGCAG
The DNA here is from genome assembly GCF_050937395.1 of Treponema sp. OMZ 805. NCBI lineage: Bacteria > Pseudomonadati > Spirochaetota > Spirochaetia > Treponematales > Treponemataceae > Treponema > Treponema sp. OMZ 805. The sequence continues at coordinate 27,024 of NZ_JACCLP010000014.1, forward strand.
ATCGGTATCGGCGGTTCAGACCTTGGGCCGCGCGCGTTGTACCTTGCGCTTAAAGCATGGGGAGAGCGGCATAATAAGCTCAAGCTTCGCGCTCACTTTATATCGAATGTAGACCCTGACGATGCGGCGGCGGTACTTTCCGCTTTAGACTTGTCAACGACGCTGTTTATCTTGGTTTCAAAGAGCGGCACCACGCTCGAAACGCTTACCAACGAACGCTTCGTCGGGCAATTTTTGCAGGAGGCGGGACTAAACCCTGCAAAGCAAATGGTTGCCGTAACAAGCGAAAGCAGTCCGCTTGCCAATAATCCATCCTACCTTGCATCCTTCTATATGGATGACTTTATCGGCGGGCGGTACTCTTCCACCTCTGCATGCGGAGGTGCGGTGCTTTCGCTGGCATTCGGGGCGGATACCTTTGACGCCCTCCTTGCCGGAGCCGCCGCTGCGGATAAGCAAGCCCTCGAACCGAGCCATACCGGAAATGCCGCGCTTATGGATGCGCTCATCGGTGTCTATGAACGGAATATTCTCGGCTACGGCAGCACCGCCATTCTGCCCTACAGCCAAGCGCTTTCCCGCTTTCCAGCTCATCTGCAGCAGCTGGATATGGAATCCAACGGAAAATCGGTGAACCGCTTCGGCAAACCGGTTCACTATAAAACAGGACCGGTTATCTTTGGGGAACCGGGCACCAACGGGCAGCACTCGTTCTATCAGCTGCTGCACCAAGGCACCGATATCGTGCCGCTCCAGTTTATCGGGTTTGAAGAAAGTCAATACGGGAAAGACATTACCGTGGAAGGCTCTACCAGCCAGCAAAAGCTGCTTGCCAATGTTGTCGCGCAGATTACCGCCTTTGCATGCGGCAAACAGGATGATAATGCGAATAAGAGCTTTGCCGGAGGGCGCCCGTCGAGTCTTATCCACGGAAAGGCGCTTACACCGGAAGCGCTCGGTGCGCTGCTTGCTCATTACGAAAACAAGGTAATGTTCCAAGGCTTTATCTGGAATGTCAACAGTTTCGATCAAGAAGGTGTCCAGCTCGGTAAGGTACTTGCCAAAAAAGTTTTATCGCACGATATGCCGCCCGAACTCGCCGCCTACGCCCGCCTCTTCGGACTATAATAGGCTGAGGGAATTATCACAACCGGTATGCTCAAGATCGTATCCGCCGAGTTCATCAAAGGGGCAATTAACAGTAAACAGTTCCCGCAGATAGGCGTTCCCGAGTTTGCTTTTTTCGGACGCTCCAATGCGGGAAAGTCTTCGCTGATAAACATGCTCCTTAATAGAAAGAACCTCGTAAAAACAGGCTCAAAGCCGGGCATGACACGAGAAATCAATTTTTTTGCGGTGAATGCTCCGGCAGGAAAGCAGCCAAGTGCGGAATCCTTTTGCGTTGCCGACTTACCCGGCTACGGCTTTGCGCAAGTATCCCAAGCGGAACGGAAACGGATTGACGCTATGCTGTATGATTACTGCACAACCCGCTCCACACTTAAAACGGTATTTTTATTGATGGATATCCGGCGGGATCCTGCTGAAATAGAACTGCAAACCTTGCAGTTTTTCAGGGAATACAACATACCCGCTGTCTTGACGGTAACCAAAGCCGATAAGCTCAGTAAAAATGAACAGGCAAAGCAGATCCTTGCCCTTGCATCTTTCTTTGAATGCAGCAAGGATGAAATAATCGTAACCTCTGCTGCAAAAAAAACGGGCAGAGAAAAGCTCTTACAGCATCTCTCCGCCTGTCTTCTTGTGTAAGATTCAATGCATATTCTTTTTGCTTCAGATACACATATTTTGTATCCATGTTGGTTTCTTCAATATAATCGTCAAAAAAAGATACTATCAAGGAATCATCGACCGATAATTCACTTAAGCGCTCCATTATTTCCAATTTTAGCTTTCATTATCATCCCCCAAAAAAGGAAAAATTATATGTAGTGAGCTTTGCCGTCAGCTTAATTCGCGTGTTGAACGGCGCTGTGCGCCGGACGACAGGCGGATGTTCCGCCGCCCGTTGAACGGACGCGCATGTCCGTTCAACATTGTTTTAAACCGCAAACGGCTTGGCCGTTTGTCGGCTTTGGAAACTATGTTAGGTTTTCTTCTACATCATAATGATTTTTGCATTGAATAATTTTTATAAGTCCATCCTCTATTTTATGCACAAGCCTATTTTTCTCATCTATTGTCCTTGACCAATATCCGCTTAAATTTTCTTTTAATGGCTCATGATGTCCTATCCCATCATTACCGTTTCGTTCAATATCAGCAAGAAGTTTATTAATTTTCTTCAGCGTCTTTTTGTCTTGCATTATCCAATATGTATAATCCAACCAAGCATCATCTGAAAAATCTTTATGCATTTTATGCCTGAACAAGTTCGCGTATTGAATGCTGTGCTTGCGCTGCAGTCTTGCCAATATACAATGGCTGTGATAGTATGCCCACCGTGATACGGTTTAAAAAGTACCTGCTTAGCTGGTTCGCAGTTTGTGTCGGCGCTTTATGCTGTTCCTGCTCTCACGATCGGTTCGGTTATCTCTATACCGGCTTACGTGAACACCGCAAAGAACAAAAAACGTTGGTCGCTTTATTAGAAAAAGAGCAGGATGCTCAAATACGGTTCGCCCTTATCGACAAAATTACTTCTCATTTGCAAGCTGAGCATAAAATAAAATCACTGGCAGTGTTCCTGCAGTCCGTTATTGACGCGGAACCGGACAATCCCTATAATGCCTACTTTCTTTTACGGCTCGCGGCAGCGTATCGGGAAGCCCAAGAGGACGCTATTGCCGCGTATTATTTTGAATATGCCGTTCAAAATTATTCCGATATGACGGTGAACGGACAGTCAATCCACTTACTCTGCCTAAAAAATCTGATAGAGCTTGCAGGAACCGGCAGAAAATCGATTGTTTATTATTCTCGGCTTTTAACCGATTTTTATAATGAGTTCGATCCTGCGCAAGCATATTTTATGCTCGCGCAGGCTTATGAAAAACAAGGGGAATGGCAGCTTGCAATCCAAGCTTATACGCAATTTTTAGATCTGCACCGGTTTGATGTTATTATTCCGGGTATTCCCGACACTTACGGCTATGCACGTAAGATTGTCGACTACAGCGCTTCGACAAAAAGCTGGACGTTCAATACTCTTGATGATCTTGTAAAGACTATTAAAACGGCGATTCGTGCAAGGGACTATGCGACATTGGAACGATGCCGCTCAAAGGTTAACTTCTTTGCAATGTCGTGGAAGCAGGAGTTATCCGATACGCAACAACAGCCCGATACGAATCTAAAGGATTTTATGTACGGCAGCGCGATCAGTATTGCCTCCGAGCTGGATCCATCCTCCACTCCTTACGAAGCTTATTTAAGGACTTCCGGTTGGAACCAATATGTCCGTACATGGTACCTCTACTTTAGGAAAATAAACTTCCCTGCCGATCCGGCAATCCACGGCCGCTGGGAGTGGGCAGGTATCTACTATGGAGAAAAAGTTTAAGGATGCATTTAACCGGTAAAAAACTACATATAAAACACTTCTGCGTCGGCATCATAGCGGGGACATTGTGTATTCTCCCTATCTATGCGAATATCCAACCAAAGCCGATAGGGGCGGACACAGAGACGTATATAAATAAACCCCTTTTGCAGAGTTTTCAAAGCAACACGTTTTTACACAGTACCCTTGTTCCTCATGATCATCCGTTAATCGAAAAATTCCGTAAGCAGTATATGTGTGCCGACGGCTACAACTACCTTTCAAAAATCATGAAGCGTTCTGCTCCGTACCGCGATTTTATCATTGGGTTGCTCGAATCCGAAAATATGCCCGCAGAACTTTTGTTCCTGCCTGTCATCGAATCGGGTTTTTTTGAAACGGCAACTTCAAAATCGGGCGCCGTCGGAATTTGGCAATTTATGAGGAACAGTGTCGGCGGCTTTAACATCCATATCGACGATTGGGTTGATGAGCGGCGGGATCCATGGAAAACGAGTGTCGCTGCGGTCAAAAAGCTGAAGTGGAATTACAGTCAATTCAATGACTGGCCGCTTGCACTCGCTGCCTATAACAGCGGAGTGGGAACAATACGAGCAGCGATCAAAAAAGGAGGCAAGGCAGACTATTGGTACCTTGCAGAACACGGTTACTTAAAAAAAGAAACACTCTACTATGTGCCCAAATTCCTTGCCATTGCAGAAATACTTTCCCGCAGCGATGAGCTGAACATCGATTGGGGAAAGACAGAAGAGCATCAACCTACTTCCACAATTGAAATCAAACGGGCAATCGATGTGCGGCTACTTGCAGAGGAACTCGGCCTTGAATCCGAAGCGATTAGAAAACTCAACCCCTCGCTCCGTTACTTTATCACACCGCCGAGTATCAAATATCAGCTGCGTCTCCCTTCGGCTTATACCGAAGCGGCGCAAACGGTGCTCAGCCAATCGGATAAGTTGCTGATAAAATACTATCAGTACCGTGTAAAATCGGGCGACACGCTCTATGCGCTCGCAAAACACTATGGGGTCAGCGTTCAAAGTATCTTGAATTATAACACCGGCCTTAAACCGGAAACGCTGAAAATCGGAAAGACTATTTTGATTCCTGCATTAAAATCAGTCGGGGCGTATACGGGCAAGAGTGTTGCACAGGCGGGAAATTTTGACGGCACGCATACCATCCGGCAGGGCGATACCCTGTGGTCGCTCGCATTAAAATATTCGGTTTCAGTCGAACTTTTAGCTCAAAAGAATAATCTGACGGTAAACAGTGTCCTCAAGTTAGGGAATACCCTAAAAGTGCCGATACTGTAACGAGGACGTATCTATGAAACATTCATTTTCCCTTACCGTTTTCGTTTTATTTGCTTCAGTTTTCTGCTACGGCTATCCGTCGGGGATGGAATCCCAAACAGTACAAAACTGGGAAACAGCTCAAGTAGATTCAAAAATCACACTAGATTTAAATAAAAGCGGGTTGTACCTGCCGACCGATAGAAATGCGGCAATACGGCTTATCCAGCAGAACCGCTCTTCTCTCTTAAAGAATGCCTATCTTTCCATATTAGTGGATTCTTCCCACAGGGTCGGCAACTATCTGGCAGAAGAAAAAATTTCATTCACCGATATAAATACTGTTATTAACAACGGTAAAAGCACAGCGCCTATTCTCTCTCAAGAATTACAGACGGCTATTGTTTATCATCAAAATCCTTTACAGGAACTTGCCAATCTCTTTGTAAAACACAATGCGCCGTATACCCCTTCGTTTTTTCCCCTCGGTACAGCGAGTAAGGTATACACCGGCATTTTAATCGATGCCCGCGGTCAGCTGCCCGTACATGGCGAGTATTCCAGTGAGCAACTCAATCCTTGTCTGTTTCCGAAAATCTGGAATAAAAATATGAATCTGATTTACGAGAAAAACATCGTTAATCCCGCTCAGGCAAAAAAACAAGGCATTGTTTTGTATACCGGTACATTGGATGAAAGCGAGTACCGGGACAGGATCGGCACGGAACCTTTAAGAATTATTGCACGCGGCGTTTTCGGCGATAACCGAACTGATCCTATCATCAGCAACGAGGATGCGGAGCGAATTCTAGCCAAAAAAGAAAATATCGAGCTGCTGCGCCAAGGAAAGATTGTTATTGTGTGTGATAAAGACACGTTACAGGTTTCTCCGACATATCCGCTCGTCGATGAACAGTTCTATTTTATGTACCGTGATATAGAAAAATTCTTCCTCGACCGCGAACCGGAAAACATCGCCGTCAAAGCGCCTAAAAATATTATCAAAATTACCATGTATGATATCCGGTTTGTGGCGGATTCGCCTGAAATTCTTCCCGACGAAACAGGCCGTATTGATGTAATTGCAGAAGCGCTTAAAAAAGTCGGCCCGAATACGCACTTCTTAATCGAAGGTCATACGGCAGATCTTAACCGCCCTGAAGGTGAGCGTATTCTTTCCCTTCAACGAGCCGACAAAATTGCAGAAGAACTTGCAAAACGGAGCATCGAAGCAAATAGAATGCAAACTGCCGGATACGGAGCAACCCGTCCTATTGCACCAAGCGATACCGCCGAAAACAGGGCAAAAAACCGCCGCGTCGAAATTACCATCATGCGCGACTAACAATCGGGCATCTAAAAACTCATACTTTGGAGATTCCCAAAGCATTATTTATCAATACAAGGAGTGTGTAATATGAAGATAAAACATACTATATATTTATGCTGTGCGATTATGGCGCTCTGTCTTGCTTCGTGCATGACTGTCCCTAAAGAATCCGAAATACCGGAAGAGGCAAGCGCAGCGGATTTAACACAAAAAGCGCAAGAAGCCTTCGATTCCGGTAACTACCGCGCTGCACGTGTCTATTATGAAACTATACTGAAACGTTTTGCCGACGATGAAAGCGCTTGCATCGCCGCTCAATATGAAATTGCACACTTGCATATCAAACGGCATCAATGGAAGGATGCATATACCATACTCGAAAAGATCATTGCTCAATATGAAGGACCGATGGCGATGCATTTGCCGCCCGATTATTATAAACTTGCAAAAATCGACCATACCCGCGCTGCAGAAAAACTCGGCATTAAAACAAAGCAGTAGGATCCGCCGGTTTTTGCGCTGTGTTAATATTTTATGGTATTGAACGGAATAGACCGGATACATAATTTCGATTCTCTTTTTAAGGGGAGAAAGCTCGGCGTTATCACATCGCTGTCCGGTCTTTCTAAAGATTTTATCCCTTCGTGGAAAATACTTGCTGAACGGTATAGGGTACGCGCCCTCTTTGCACCGGAGCACGGGCTTTACGGCTGCGAAGATGCCGGCACGGTATGGGAAGGCGAGAACAAATCTGTTTCCGGTATTCCGCTCTACAGCCTCTATCGGCGAGACGGGCAAGATTTTAAACCCGACATGCTGGTCAATATCGATACCTTAGTGTACGACATTCAAGATGTCGGCGTCCGGTTTTATACCTACATCTCTACATTGATACTCGCAATACGGGCAGCATCGGCTCACGGTAAGGATTTTATCGTTCTCGACCGGCCTAATCCGCTCGGCGGCGTTAAAACGGAAGGTAACATCGTAAAAAAAGACTTTGAAAGTTTTGTCGGTATGTACCCGCTGTGTATCCGGTACGGTTTAACCGCCGCCGAACTTGCACGAATGGTACATACCGAGGAACAGCTGAGGTGCTCACTGCACATTGTGCCGATGGAACACTGGCGCCGCGATATGCTTTTTACCGAAACCGATCGCGTGTGGATACCGCCATCCCCCAACCTACCGCACTTTGACAATACGCTCGCCTATCCGGGTACCGCGCTGTTTGAAGGAACCGATGTATCGGAAGGCAGAGGTACGGCAAATCCGTTTACCCTTATCGGCGCTCCGTACATAGAGGGGGAAAAACTTGCCGATACGATGAATGCGGCAGGGTTACGCGGCGTACATTTTTTACCCGCCCGTTTTACCCCTTCCGCCTCCAAATATGTAGGCGCGCCATGCCGCGGCATACAGCTTTTTATCACCGACCACAAAGCCTTCGAGCCGGTTAAAACGGGCGTAACGCTCTTATTTGCCGTTAAAACCGCCTATCCCGATGATTTCCGATTTTTACCCCCTGCGGAAGCAACCGCCGCGGAGGGGAACATTTCAGCGTCGATAGACCGGCTCGGCGGAGACAACCTATTGCGGACAGCCTCTTCCTCAGCCGAAGTGTGCAGCATATTTGAAAAAGAAGCGGAAGCTTTTTACCGGCGTATCAGGCCGTTTTTTATCTACTCGTAGGAGAGAACAGCTATGAACAGCACAATATTAACCGAGTATATCGGACAGATGTTTGCCTGCGGTTTTCCGGGAACGGAAATGCCGGAAGACTTTATCGCATTGGTAAAAAAATATAAGGTCGGCAATGTCATCCTCTTTAAGCATAATATTACAAGCCTTGCACAACTGAAAAGGCTCTGCACGGACATACAAACCTTGATTACCGCTGAAACCGGACACCCTGCCTTTATCACAATTGACCAAGAAGGAGGAGCGGTTTCACGGCTTGCTGAAGACTACTATAACGTACCCGGCGCAATGGCGCTGGCGGCAACCGGCGATGAACTGAACGCCTACACCGCCGGTAAAATCACCGGGGAAATTCTCCATGCCCATGGCGTAAACTTTGACTTAAGCCCTGTGCTGGACGTCAATTCCAATCCGCATAATCCGGTTATCGGGGTACGCAGCTACGGAGATGACCCTACCCTTGTCGGCCGCTACGGGCTGCAGATGGTACGGGGACTCACCGCAGGCGGCGTACTCAGTGCGGCAAAGCATTTTCCCGGGCACGGCGATACATCGGTCGATTCGCACCTCACGTTACCGACCGTCCGTAAATCAAGAGCTGAACTGGAACAAACGGAAATAGCACCTTTTGCGCAGGTCATCAAAACGGGGCAGCTTCCCGCAGTTACCATCTCGCATATTCTCTTTCCCGCCATCGATGAACAATTCCCTGCGACCATCTCAAAAAAAATCGTAACCGGTTTATTAAAAGAAGAACTCGGATTTAACGGGTTGGTTATCAGCGACTGTATGGAAATGAAAGCGATGCAAACGTACTTCGGCACCGCGGAAAGCGCTGCGGCGGCAATCAACGCAGGTATCGAACTGATTTTTATCTCCCACACCATACCGACTGCCTGCGCCGCCATCGAAACGGTAACGCGCGCCTGTGCAGAAAAGCAGATTTCCTTCACGACCATCGAACAGGCAGCCGAAAAGATTATCGGCTTAAAAAAGCAATTCAAACCCGCACAGCCGCTGCCGGAAAAAACGATGGAAGAATATCGGAAAACCATTGCAAGTCTTCGGCGCAAAACGCTGACGGGCTATCATCTCCCCGAAAGCGGATTTCCTAACCTCGGGGATAAGCCGTTTTTTGCCGGTCCGCAGCCGTTCATTGTTACCAATGTGTCGAACGATGTCGATAATTCAATCAGCTTTGCACGCTCCATGCAAATCGCATTCGGCGGCACCGGTATTGATACGTCGATCGACCCTGACGAAGCGGAAATCGCGCGAATCGTTGCGCAGGCGGAATCGGCTACCGGTATCGCCGCAGCGAGCTACAATGGACACGTAAAACAGGGACAGCTCAAATTGATCCAAGCCCTTGCACGTCTGCATAAACCGATGATCGCCGTTGCCCTACGCAATCCCTACGACCTCGGCTGCCTGCCCGATACCGTCTGCGGCCTCGCTGCCTATGAATACAGCAACGCAGTGCTATCCTGTATCACCGAGATGCTCAAAACGAATGCCAAACCGGAAGGGCATTTCAGCGTTACTATCCCAAAGGTTGTGCTTGAATAAGTAAAAGGTAAAAACTATGGCTGATATGTTGGTAAACTTGCTCCGGCTGTCTCCGGCAGAAGAGCTTTACGCAGAATTGCAGCGGAAATACGATGTGCATATCCGGCGCGCGATGACGCCTGATAAGTTCCGAATCGTTGAATGGGTAAAAGAACATTCCACTTTAAGCGCAGCAGGCGAATGCGATACCTGCTTTTCCCGCATACCGGTGAGTTGCTTTATCGCTACCCGCGGGCAGAACATACTCGGATATGCGTGCTATAACGCAACCGCGCCCGACTTTTTCGGCCCTACAAAGGTATTGGAAGATGAACAGGGGAAAGGAATCGGCAAAGCGCTGCTGCTCGCATCGCTCCATGCCTTACGCAACGAAGGGTATGCGTATGCCATTATCGGAGGAGTAGGCCCCGAAGCCTTCTATCAAAAAACCGTCGGCGCCGTTTTAATTGACGGCTCTACGCCCGGTATTTACAAAGACTTTCTACCGAAACTCTAGGGCTTAGTCCCCTGCCTCAAAGTTACTCAAACAACTCGGCAAGTTCTGCGTTGCTCATCTTGCCGATCCACGATTCGCCGCCGCTCAAGGTCATCTGTGAGATATGCCGCTTCTTCTGAATCATCTCGTCGATTTTTTCTTCAAAGGTACCGGCGCAGATAAAACGGGACACAAACACGGTGTTGTGCTGCCCGATTCGGAATGCGCGGTCGGTCGCCTGATCTTCTATCGCAGGGTTGTACCAGAGGTCAAAGTGGATAACGCGGGTCGCGGCGGTAAGGTTTAAGCCGGTGCCGCCTGCCTTGAGCGAAATAAGAAAGATGCGCTGCGCCGGATCGGTTTGGAACGATTCGACTGCGGCCTTTCGTGCGGTAAGCGGCATCTGTCCATGCAGCAGCAACGGCTCATCTCCGAATTGCTCCTGTATCAGCTTCCGCAATAAAAAGAGCGTTTGCGTGTATTGGCTGAAAATCAGCGTCTTTTCGCCGGCGTCCAATATTTCGCCGAGCAGCTGCATCAGCGCCGCAGTTTTTCCGGAAAGCCCTACATCGGTCTGAAAGCTTTCGTCGTAGACATGGGGATGGTTGCACACCTGCTTTAAGGCGGTCAGCAGTTTCAGTACCAACGCATTCCGCTTAATCCCGTCTTCGGTCTTCAACACGCTTTTCAGCTGCGTTTCAACAAGGCTTTCGTACAGCGCGATTTGCTCCGGTGTCAGGCGACAGTATTGCGGCGTAATCACTTTTTCGGGTAAGTCGGAAATAACGACAGGGTCGGTTTTAAGGCGGCGGAGTAAAAACGGCGCGGTAATCTTTTGGAATGATTCCGCAGTCTCCGCATCGCCGTGCAGCTCGATGGGTATGCGCCATTTTTTACGGAAGGTTTCCGCAGAGCCGAGATAGCCCGGAATGATAAAATCGAACAAGGCGCGCATATCCTCAAGGCTGTTTTCAACCGGCGTACCGGTCATCGCGATGCGGGACTGTGCCTGCACAAGCCTGAGCGCTTGGGCGTTTTTGGTCTGTGTATTTTTAACCGCCTGCGCTTCATCGATAATCAGGCAGTCAAAGGTCTTTTCGGAAAGTTTTTTTACATCCCGCTGGAGGGTCTGGTATGTCGTAATGTGAATGTCAGACTTCGCGGAAAACCGCCGCCCCTGTCCGTGCAAGATTGTACAACGAAGCGACGGAGCAAAGGTGTGCAGCTCATGTTCCCAGTTCGGTAAAAGACTCGCCGGAGCCGTGATAAGGATGCCGCTATGCTCAAAGCCCTGTTCTTTTAATTTGAGAATGAGGGCGATAACTTGCAGCGTTTTACCGAGTCCCATATCATCACCCAACAGACAGCCGAAACCGCTTTTAATGGTAGAATAGAGCCACTGAAACCCTTTTTCCTGATACGGCCGGAGCCTCGCCTGCAATGTGCGGGGCACTGCGGCGTTTGTTTCCTGAAAGAGCGAATAGGAAAACGGCGCGCCGTCCGCCATGACGGTATCTCCGGTCAGCGTCCCTTGAATGACCTCGTTGATGTCGGGTCTTTCGTGCTGCATGGTTTCGAGAAGGCGCGCCGTGTGTTCGGGATCGACAAGGATGTAGCGGTCGTTGAATTTCACCAAACCGCTGCTTTGCTTCATCAATGCGCGGAATTTCTTGGCGCTGATGACGGTATCGCCGAGCATAATGCTGCGGTCATAATCCATCAGGTTATCAAGGCTGAGGTACGACTGTACGGCGCCGGCTCCTTTTTGTCGTTTCAGCTGGAACACCGCCCGCGGTTTCAGCGCCCGCTGCAGCGTCTTAGGCAGTACAACCTCTATCCCAAAACGGGAGAGGAGCGGCGCCGCCGTCCGTAAAAACACCGCCGTCTCTTCCTGCGTAAGCGGAACCGACTTTTGCCCGATCATCTCCGTTAATTTCGGCAGATATGCGGAAAGCGCAATCGCGAACTCCACCGTTTTGCTTTCCAGCTGTACGGAGTCGGCGATACGGGAAAACGGTACGAACCGGTTGTTCGTTTCTTCGCTGTGGCAAACCTCGGCGGAAATTTGAAAGTCGGATTTTTTCGCTTCCTCTAAAATGAGCCGAAAACGGAGGCTGTTGCTGTCGTAGTAGAGCGCGGCAAGCCAGCGGGTAATCGATGCGGGAAGACGGCGCATACCCGGCGCCTTCGTGTTGATAGTCGCGCCTTGGAAAAAGAGAGCCGCAATTTCCTGTTCCGCTTGGCGGATACCGGCGGGCATAAAACCGGCAGTATGTACATATTCGGTGAGGAACGCCGTCAGCAGTAGTTCGGCGCAGTACCGCCTGCCCCAGCTCTTAACTTGCGGAAAAAATGCTTCGGTAATAAAGAGAGCGCAGCGGTCGATTGCAGCGGAAACAGCCTGCGCCGAAGTCAGCGGCTTCCAAAATATCGCCAGTTTCCGCGTTACCGGATCGAGGTATACCGCCGGCAGCAGTGCGGATTCGGCAACGAGCCGCTCTCCGAGCGTCAGTACCGTATATACTACTTTCATGCCGTCAGGAGAATCCGCGGCAGGCGTAACACCGCGCAGGAGGTGAAGTGCTTGCACGAGCGTCAGCGCCGCCTCCGTACCGTTCGGAAGCCGCACGCGGAGCTGCAACGCTGCTTCTTTCTGCAAGGGGAAAGCCGGAATACCTGCCGTTTTTTGCTTCGGCAATTTTGCCGTATCGAGCCGAACCGGCGTGTACAAAAGGCGGCTTGAACCGCACAGCGCTGCCGCCGAGGCGCAGCCCGTACCGGATTTCATTAAAACGGCAATCCGCTGTTCAAGCGTCAACTCGAATTCTTTGTTCTGCCGGACAATCAGTTTATGGTATAGCTCTTTAAAGGCTGCCACCAAGTCATCATCATAAAACGGTGTAAGCGGCGGAAGCAGCGCGGAAATCAGCGATAAAAACGATTCTTCAAGCGGAAAGCGGGGAAGCTCCGCCGGTACGTCCGGCGCAGGCTCATCCGCACAGCGCAGGGATAACGGCACCGGATGTTCGCACTCAGATTCCGACGGCACCGGAAGAGACGATGCTTTAGCCGCCGTACCCGCCGCGCCGGATTGCCTCGCTTTCCTTTGCGCTCCGGCAGTTGAGGCATTACCGGTTGCCGGTGTTTCAAGCGCGGTATCGGATACTTGACCGGCTGTTATTCCACCGACGGCAACCGTATCAGCATTCGGTGTTTCACACGCTGCAGTACTTGCCGTCGGTGTAACACCCATTGCCGTATTCGCTACAGGGGCAGTATCATCCGCCGATGCTACGCACTGCTCCGGTACGACGGTTAGAGCCGGTTCGGCGGACATCTCCCGTGCGACGGGCAATATCTTTTTCCGCAGTTCGGCAAGATCAATTCCCGCAAGCTGAAAGAGGAGCCGCGGATCGTGGTCGATTTCTTTTGCGAGTATATACAGCACCGCGGCAATGTGTTTACACAGAGAGGCTGAGTCGGGACAGGAGCAATCGCTTTCGATAAGGCTCCAGCGGCGGGGAATAAACCGTATATCTTTTGCCTCAAAGAGCGTTACAAGGCGTTCCGTCATCGTACCGCTTCCCAATGCGATGAAGTCGGCGGGATGCTCCGTTAAGATTTTTTCCAATTTTTTACGGTTCGGTTCGGAAATAGGGGGAAAGGTGAGCGAAATATAGTACCACGGGTCGTAATGCCCCGCGACGCGGGCTGCAACTTTATTGCCGGTAATAACGAGGGAATCTACCTTACCGGTATTCGCGTAACTTTTCCCCCGCGACACCCGCCCGTCGCCGTCATAACTTTCGATCATCCGTAAAAACCATGCGCCCCACGGCGTTGTTCCGTACTTACTGCGTGCCATAGGACGATTTTATAGGATTTTAGCCTAAGATGCCAGCTGCGGCTGCACGCAATCTAAGAGAACTGAGAATCTCTCAAAATTACTCTGATATATCTCAACAAACTAACATAGAACTTACACCGGCAGCGGCTCGATCTTCTCTTTGTAAATACGATGCATAAAAAAGATGCACGCGATGATGGAAACAACTTCGGCAATAAGGTACGACCACCAGATGGCATTGATATCGCCGGACAGCGAAAGCAAATATGCCGCCGGAAGGAGTGCGACGATTTGGCGTACAAAGGTCGCAATCATGCTGTAGACTGCGTTGCCGAATGCTTGAAATACCGAAGAAAAGGTGATACCGAGCGCTGCGCCGAGAAAGCTGCATGCGATGATGCGGATTGCAGGAACACCGATCGCGAGCATCGCGGGGGATGCATCGAACAGCCCCAAAAGCTGTGCAGGGAACAATTCAAAAAGCACCAGCCCGAATAGCATAACCACCATCGCAAGCAAAAGACCGTTCCGTATCGTCGCCGTAATCCGCTTTCTGTTCCGTGCCCCGTAATTGTACGCGATAATCGGCACCATGCCGTTGTTCAACCCGAACACCGGCATAAAGATAAAGCTGTTCAGCTTAAAGTACACGCCGTACACCGCAATCGCAGTGCTCGAAAAGGCGCTCAAGATGATGTTGAGAAAGTAGGTGGTAATCGATGTTATAGAGCTGAGAAGGATAGACGGCACGCCGACTTTATAAATTTCCGCAACGATGCGCGGCTCGGGAAGCAGGTTTTTAAGCTTAAACTGAATTTCACGGTTTTTTGTTACGTTAAAGAAAACCGAAACACAAAGACCGAGTATCTGCCCCAATACGGTTGCGAGCGCCGCGCCCCGGATACCCATTTTAGGGAACGGCCCAATCCCGAATATCAGCAGCGGGTCGAATACCACATTGAATACGGCGCCGGAAAGCTGTGAATACATCGTATACAGCGTAAGCCCCGTTGATTGGAGCAGCCGGTCGAACGTAATACCGAAAAAGAGCGCAAACGACATACGGAGCACAATGTCCAAATACGCTTCCCCGTAGGAAACAATTCCGGCGTCTACTCCTTGAGAAGCAAGGTAGGGGCGTACCAGTACAATCCCCGCAATAAAAAAGACGATAAAGTTACAGGCCGCCAAAAAAACGGCGTTCATTGCGGTTTTATTGACATCCTCTTGATTCCGCTGACCGAGCCGTTTGGACAGCAGCGCATTAACGCCGACACCCGTCCCTACGGCAAAGGAAATCATCAGGTTTTGGATGGGAAAGGCAAGCGATACGGCTGTCAACGCATCCTCGTTGATTTTTGCCACAAAGATACTGTCGACGATATTATACAACGCCATAATGAACATCGAAAACATCATCGGCAGCGACATATTGAGGATGAGCTTCATAATCGGCATAACGCCCATCTTGTTTTCAGCAGGACCGATAACTCTTGCCTTTAGTTCTTCCATTCATATCACCTATTTAAAACGGTTTTTGTCCAGCATTTTGTTAATCGAGTAGGGCATCCAAGTCTGCACAAATCTTCTTTTTATCAAGCTTTTGCCCGATAATGCAGAGTTTAATCATCCGGTCGCCGACTTTTTCGTCCCATTCTTCCCTCATCCGAGGTTCTCGGGCGAGAATTTTTTCCTGTTCGCGCTTAGAGGCGGTTGCGAGCCATCTGCCGGAAGCCCCCGCTTGAATTTGCCGTCCCGAAGTTTCAAAGACGTATGCCATATCCTGCTCATCGCTGAACCAGACGACGCCCTTGGAGCGGATTATATTACGCGGCCATACTCCTGCATATTTTTCAAGCTTTTCCCTGCTAAACGGACGGCGGCGGTAGTACACAAAAGAGCCGATACCGTACTCATCCTCATCCGCGCCTTCATGTTTATGTTCGTGATGATGGTGGTGGTGATGCCCGTGTCCGTGTTCTCCATGCTCATCATGTCCGTGATGACCATGTTCGTGATGTTCATGCTCATGATCACAGTGTTCGTCATGGTCGTGGTCGCAGTGCTCATGGTCATCATGGTGGTCATGATCGCACTCTTCATCGTCATCATCGTACTCTTCCGCACGTTTTTCCAGTTCGGCGACCCAGCCCGCACTTTCAAAGACTTTTTCAAAGTCAAACCGCTTTGTCGCAAGCAAATCCTCGAGCGGCACCTGACACCGCGTTGTCTCTATCACCTTAACATGGGGCTGGAGCTTAGTAACAACCGCTCGCACTTTTTTCATCTGATCTTCCGTTACCAAATCTTTTTTGTTGATAATGAGTGTAGAGCAAAACTCAATCTGCTGAACGAGGAGTGATTCTATATCTTCTTCTCCCATATCCTTTTTTAACAGCTGCGCTCCGTCGGAAAACTCATCCACCAGCCGCTTTGCATCGACAACGCTGACGACATTATCCAAGTAGCCGTTTTCGATTGTTTCAATAGCCTGCGCAATCGGCATCGGCTCGCATACGCCGCTCGATTCAATCAGAAGGTAGTCGTACTTTCCCGACGCAATGAGGTTTTCAATCTGCATTACAAGGTCGGTTTTAAGCGTACAGCAGATACAGCCGTTGGTAAGCGGCACAAGGCTGCTTTTATCCGTGATATTGGCGTCCTTCTCTATCAGACTGGCATCGACGTTGATTTCGCCGATATCGTTGACAATGACTGCTACCTTGTAACCCTTTTGGTTCGCAAGGATCATATTCATCAAGGTCGTTTTGCCCGCGCCCAAGTATCCGCAGAGCAAGGTAATCGGTACTAATGGTTTTTTCATATATTTCTCCTATCTAATTAATTTCTCCTATCTAAAAACAATAAAACATGAATATACTATAAAATAATATAAAATGGAAGAACTTTTGAAAATAGCCTGTTGAACAGGAGCATCCTTACGGCGCAGTAGATGCGTCGTCTATTTCAAAAGCCGTCTGATTCGTTTACCCTGAGTAACTGCTGCGGATACTCAATTGACCATAAAAAAAGCCCCTGCGGAGGGGCGGTTTCTCCTGCATTTCGGCGGTCTTTTGAGCGGAGAACAGCCTCAAAATCCTCTTTCGTACCGTTCTGCTGTTCATAATGCAGCAAAGTTCCGGTTATCGAGCGTACCATGCGCCACAAAAAGGCATTTGCTGAAATTTCAAACACGAGAAATTCCCGATCGGTAAAAAACCGCGCCGTATAAATATAGCGCAATTTGCTTTTACTTTGATCCCCTGCAGCGGAAAAAGTCGTGCAATCCAATTCTCCCGACAAAACGCTTGCCATCCGATTGAGTAGGTTAATATCCGGTTCGCGCCGTATATGCCAGCAATAGGGTAATTGATGTGCAAAGGCTGTTTTCCCGCAGTGAATAAAGTACCGGTACGTGCGGGATCGGGCGCTAAAACGGGCGTGCAGGTTATCTGAAACATGAAACGCTTCCATAATCCGTATATCCTTAGGCAACGCGGAATTGAGCGCCGGAATAAAGCTATCCGGTTTAATCCGCGCTATATCGGTAAAAAAGTGCGCAGCTTGCCCGCAGGCGTGCACTCCCGCATCGGTTCTCCCCGAACCGAAAAGCTCGACGGGGTGTTTATGCAGCAGCGCCAGCGCCCGCTCAATTTCGCCCTGTACGGTGCGGAATGATTCTTTTCCGTGCTGCAACTGTTTTTGCCATCCATGGAAACGTGTTCCGTCGTATGAAATACGGAGCAGAATATTCCGCCGGAGAACAGTCGGCTCAGCATCAGTCGTCGTCATCGGTTTCGTTTAATTCACGTTTCAGCGTATCATAAAGGGTGCGGGCATGTTCCAAAATCGGGCCGGGCTTACTTTTGGAAGATTTTCCGAGCCCGAACATCTTTGCCAACGCAATTTTATGCATTTCCAGCCGTTTCAACCGAGTTTTGGTATCTTTTCTCTGCCCGTACCGATATTCCAATAAGGCGCACAAATAAATAACACCGTCATACCCGTAGTTTTTATCTACATCGGGACCGAAGGATTTTAAGCCTGCAATCATCTCTTTGCCGGTGGTCTCCAATTCAAGCGCACGCCGATACAAGAACAATGCCTTTTGATAAAAAAGGTTGGAAATATACGTGTAGTTCTCTTCCGGTTCTTTTTCGCCGAGCGTCGAAAAAAGCCATGCCGCACGGATCGCACATATTGCCTGTTTAATAGTAGGAGAATACTTTGCAGTGAAATGATCGTAGCAGAGCAAAGCAAGATAATAGGAGGCGGCTCCTTCGTGAAGCGTTCTAGCAGTATTAAAATCAACGTGCCCGAAAAGACCTTTTACCGCACTATAGCGTTCGTTCATAGCTTCCAGCAGCTTTTCGGCAATCGGCTTTTCGATAACTCTAAAATCTTGTGTAAAGCCCGTGTACAAACACTGCGGGCAAACAGTCATGCTGTAGATAAGCGGATAGACCTCTCCGTATTTTGCCGACGGTTCATATAAGCGGCGTAATTCTTCCGTTAAATCACCGGCAATAACGCGGCCACCCCCGGAATACATTTCTTCTCGTTTAAACTTTGCCCCGCATACAGGGCATTCAACCTGATCCTTGGAATAATAAGAAATAGCTACTTCTTTTTTGCTTTGCTGATCTTCTTCACGTTTCATACTATGGATCTCCTTTTAACCCTACCGGCTACCGGTAAAACCTCACTTTTTACCGCATCCGATTAACTTTCCAATATAACACCTGCAATAGCCATATTACTTTCATGGGTCAGCGAAAGATGAATATGAGTACCATGGATACGCTCAAATGGTATAGCTGCATCGTCAAAGAGCATTAACTCCGGTTTCCCGTTCGGATTATTAGTAACAAGGATATTTTTCAATGTTATCCCCTTCAATCCGCTGCCAAGCGCTTTTCCATACGCTTCTTTTGCAGCAAAGCGGGCTGCCAAAGAATATGCGGCAGCCGAGCCTCTGCTTTTGGTCTCCATCAATTCTTGCGGATGAAAAAAGCGAGCAAGCAGTCCCTCATACTCCATCCACCGCCGTATCCGGCTTATATCAACAGCATCTATTCCGAACCCGACAATCATCTGTGCATCTCATCATCTTCCGATACTTCTGTAAACTCCACCGTTACCTGCACCGATTTAGGATTCACTTGCAGTATCTGCAACTTTGAATACTCTGCCGATAACACCGGCACAACGGGCAGCGTATACACCCCTCCCTCGGTAATGCTTTCGCATGATACCGTTAATATATTTTCGGAAGGACTCCATGTTTCCAGCAGTTTTTTTGGCCCTTGTACTTCCAAGCTGCCGGTTTTTGTATCGGAGGTTATCGACAGCTCCTTATGCTGCTTTTCAAAATAAATGGGAATATTATCAAACTTTTTTTGGATAGTTGTTTCATTGATTTTAACGGTGGACTGCACTTGAGCCTTGCCGACAATAGAAATCAGAGGATTGTTATTGATGATGGAAGCGGTTCCCGAAAAGCCGTTTGTACGCGCTTCTATCGAAAGCGGCTCAGTCACGAGTTCGTTGATTTTTTCAACGAGTTCGGCAGGGCCTTCAATTTCAACAGCCGCCGGTTCCAGCGAACTTTCGGTTACTTCATATCCATCGGCGGGAATCCCTTTTAAAGAAAGCATAACAGGCACCTGTTTGCGTATACTTGTCGCCAATCGAAGCGTTAAAATTGACGGTTCTGTGCTGATTTCCACATTACCAAGCGGCGTTACCGTACCAAGCAGCCGAGTCTCGATAGGTATTCGGTATGTTCCTTCGGTTTGAAAATCCGATATATTGATAAAGGCAGAAATATCCTTCTCGTTGATGGAACCGATTCCGGTCGCATCCCCCCAAACGGTAACCTTTATCTTTGCGGGATATTGTTCTGCCGGTGTAAGGGGGCCGCTATTTTCAACTGTAAGCGGTACAATGAGGTATCGCTTATCCAATAAAGCTCCGCGATAAAACTCCGACAGGAAAACAGCAAAGACAAGACAGATAATTTTAACCGGCCAATTTTCGGTAAGCCGGAGCAGTATTTGTTTTATGTTCATGAAGCGCTTCCTTCGGATTTCTCGGTAGTTTGAGTTTTTGACTTGACCTTGAGCAGATAAGTCAGCTCCGATTCAATATTGTCCGTTGTAAGGTCGTAATACAGTTTTGAATCGTACGCGAGGCTGATCGCTCCCGATTCTTCGGACACGATAAGCACAACCGCATCAGTTTCTTCGGCAATACCGAGCGCTGCACGGTGCCGTGTCCCGAAGCTCTTGTTGATATCTTCCTGTTTGGTGAGTGGTAGATAACAGCCCGCCGCGATAACCCGCCCGTTATCGATAACAACCGCGCCGTCATGCAGTGGAGTATCAAATTCAAAAATAGTAACGAGAAGATTCGAGCTGATTTCCGCATTGATTCGGGTTGCGGACGGATTTTCGATAATCTCTTTTAAGTTATTCTGCCTCAAGAAGATAACCAGCATCCCGCGGCGCTCTGCAGAAAGGCGCTCGGCAGCAGTTAATACATAATCGATATGGCTGTGTTGGGAGCGGGAGCGTCTGAACCAATCGTTCTGCCCCATCGTCAAGAACATTCTCCGCAGTTCAGGCTGAAAGATAATCGCAGCGCCGATGACAACCCCGGTCGCAAGCGTATTCAATATCCAAAGCAGTGTCGTCAGGTGTAGTAAGAATGCAACCGCATAGATGAGAAGCATCAACAATGCACCCTTACCAAGCTGCGCTGCCTGCGTTTTAATCAGTATCTGATATGATTTATACATCAGAAACGCAAGGAGAAGTATGTCCAAAACCGGCCCGATATAGGTGAGGTAGAACGACAGCATATCCCTAAGTAGTTCCATATTTTTGCAATTCCTTTAACACCAATAATAGTTCCCGCGTTTCCGCAACATCGTGAACCCGTACGATCGATGCGCCTTGCTGTACTGCATACATCGTTGCGGCAAGCGTTCCGGAAAGCCGTTGTTCGGGAGAACCGCCGGTAACGGCTCCGATAAACGACTTCCGCGAAAGACCTGCTAACAGCGGATAGCCCAAGCCGGTAAAGCGGGCGCTGGCCGCAACCAGCCGGTAATTATCTTCAACCGTCTTCCCAAAGCCGATACCGTAGTCGATAATGATACGCTCTCGCGCTATGCCGCAGTTTAGAGCATACTCAATCCGTTCTTCAAGATAATCCCGTACTTCCGTTACTACATTTCCATACTGCGGAATACGCTGCTGCATTGTCGGCGGCGTTCCTTGTTTATGCATAAGAACCACCGCACCGCCTTCGCCTGCAATCAGCGTACCGAGTGCAGGATCGTCGGTTAAAGCAGAAATATCGTTACACAGCGTTGCGCCTGCCTTAAAAGCAGCCTTCATAACCGCCGCTTTCCGTGTATCTACGGATATGGGAATAGCGCTGTGCCTCCGGACAGCCTCGATTAAGGGGATAACCCGCTCGAGTTCTTCTTCCTCGCTGATATAGGAAGAACCGGGACGGGTCGATTCCCCGCCGATATCGATAATATCGGCGCCTTCTGCTTCCAATGCCAATACCCGCTCCAAGCCTTTTTCCACGCTTACCGAACGGCTCGGTTCATAAAACGAATCGGGCGTTGCGTTAACAATTCCCATGATAAAAGCCGGTAAATCGGTTTTTATTATCTGCCCTTTTCCGCAATCAAGATGCAACCGCATAGCAGATTATAACAGATTTTCCGGCTCTTGTCCTAGACTTCGCACACAGGGTAAACGCATTAGGCCGTTTTTTCATATCCGCCACGGACGGCGGTGACACTAATCAGCAGCAAGTTTTTTGTTAGAAAAACTTGATACGAACATTGTACAAGGAAGTACAATGTTCGTGTTTCCCGCAGAATAATAGCGGCTGTTCAACCAGAGTTGAACCACTTCGCGGTTCAAATGGTCTCACAGCCTCAATGCTTCTGCGCTTTTTATCTACTCTGCCTGATGCGTTTACCCGTCTGCCAAAAAAAATGTGCGAAAATTTATCCAAAATTTCGCACAAAAGGGTATGGTAAACGCATCAATGTGTGTGTCCGTTGCTCGATTTGTTGTTTTAGTCCATACTTTTTGATACAATGCCTCACCATCTATGAGTACCATCTATACCCCCGATCAGGCGGCGCAAGAATGCCTGAATACTTCTATTATACAGCTTTCATTTTCCCGCCCGTGCAAGGGAATCGACGAAACAAAGGCGCGCATTCGGCTTATCACGGTAAAAGGGAAAGCCGTGTATCAGCTGGAAACCGTCAAAAACAAGCAAGCATTTCAGAAAACGATTGAACCGGAGGCGGTATCCGGCGCAATCGCGGAATGTTTTACCCGCTTTAAGGCTGTGGAATGCCGCGGGCAAAAAGAACAGCTCTTTTTTTTGCAAAACAACAAGGGAATCATCGCCCTTACCAAGCGGCTTCCTTACTCCGCTCCGCTAACGGAAAACAACTGCGGCGGGCACAATAAGATAAAGAAGTATCTTATTCCCGAAGGAACACCGCTCACATTCTTAATTGAACAGGGGGTGATGAATGCGGAAGGCGTCGTCTTAAAGCAAAAATACCATAAGTTTCGGCAGATCAATAAATTCCTCGAATTTATCGCCGGGGTCGAACCCTTTATACGGGATACGGTTACCCGTTCCGGCAAGCCTTTTTCCATTACCGATTTCGGCTGCGGTAAGGCCTATTTGAGCTTTGCGCTCTACTATTATCTGCATGAACGGCAAGAGCTTCCGGTACGGATTCACGGGTTGGATTTAAAGACCGAAGTTATCGAACACTGCTCCGCGCTGGCGGAACGGTGCGGCTACATGGATTTGGACTTTGCCGAAGGGAACATCGGCGACCATCCGTTGCCGGACGGTACCGGAATGATGGTATGCCTCCATGCCTGCGATACGGCAACCGATTTGGCGCTTGCTCAAGCTGTCCGCGCACAGGTACCGATCATCTTTGCCGTTCCGTGCTGCCAGCATGAACTGTATGCCCAGCTTAAAACCCGAAAAGAAGCCTTCCGCACGGAAGATCACTTGCTGCTCCCCTTTATGGAGCACGGTATTATTACCGAGCGGTTTGCGTCGCTTTTAACCGACACCGTGCGGGCGCTCCTTCTACAAGCCTGCGGGTACACCGTGCAGATTATGGAATTTATCGAAACGGAACATACCCCTAAAAATATCCTGATCCATGCGGTAAAAAAAACACAAAGCGTCGGCCAAGCGGAACGGCTGAAAGAAACAGCGCTCCGGCAATACCGCCGCATCAAAGAGAGCTTTTGTATCAAACCGACATTGGAACAGCTATTGAAGGATATGATTCCGGCAAAACAACAGGAGAACTTATGACCTCACACAACAATACCGACAAAAACGAACAAGACTCAGCCATTCATACTGCGGCGATAGCGGCACAGCCGGAAACAGCAGCAGCAGCCGAAGCTTTTGCAGCGCTTTTTACTACCATTAAACGGCTACGGGCGCCGGGCGGCTGTCCGTGGGATATCGAGCAAACTCCGATGACGCTGCGGGCAACGCTCCTTGAAGAAACGTATGAAACGATTGAAGCACTGGAAGAAGCCTCGGCGGACAGCTCAAAGTCCGTCCATGCGGCGGAAGAACTCGGCGATGTACTTTTAAACATTGTGATGATTGCGTATATGTTTGAGCAGGAGGGAGCTTTTTCCGTCGCAAAGATAATCGGCGAGCTGAACGAAAAACTGATAAGGCGGCATCCCCACGTATTCGGGCAAACCGCAGGCTTTCCCGATCCCGACGATGCAAAAAAGCCGGTTACGGCGGAAAAAGTGCTTGCGCAATGGGATACCATCAAAGATACCGTAGAAGGCCGTGCAAGCGCCTCCGCATTGGATTCTATTCCGAAAACCTTTCCGCCGCTCACCCGTGCGTACAAACTACAAAAACGGGCGGCAAAGAAAGGCTTTGACTGGGATACGGCAGACGGACCGCAGAAAAAAACAGAAGAAGAACTTGCGGAATTTACGAACGCGCTTGCACACGGCACGCATGAAGAAGCGGAAGCGGAATTCGGCGATCTCCTTTTCAGCTTGGTGAACACCGCGCGGCATTTGCATATCGACCCCGCAGTTGCGCTCAGCCGTACCAATGCAAAGTTTGAGCGCCGCTTCCGCTTTGTCGAAAAACGCATGGCGGAATCCGGTATTCCCTGCTCCCACGACACCCTAGCCCTGATGGACGGCTTTTGGGAAGAAGCCAAGCGCATGGAAGCGCAAAACTCATCCGCCCTGCGTAATAATGAATAAGATAACGCTAATGCCGCACTATAATTGCGCCGTCGTATTAGGCGCTACGGCAACGGGAAAAACGGCGCTTGCCGTAAAACTTGCGCAAGCAAAAGGCGGCGAAATCATCTCTGCCGATTCCCGGCAAGTATACCGCGGGCTCGATTTGGGCACGGGGAAGGATTTGCACGAATACGGCAGCATCCCCTATCACCTTATCGACGTCTGCGATTTAAACCGCGAATTTACGGTCTTTCACTTTCAGCAGGAAGTATACCGCATCTTTCCGCAGCTTGTTGAAAAAGGCAGCTTGCCGATTATCGCAGGCGGCACCGGACTGTACCTTGATGCTATCCTCCGCGGCTATGAGCTGATCCCCGTGCCCGAAGACCCCGCATTGCGCGAAGTGTTGGCAACAAAGACACTGCAGGAACTGCAAGATATACTCATAGCGCTCAAGCCGGATATCCACAATAAAACCGACCTCGAGCAGCCCGACCGCCTTGTCCGCGCTATCGAAATTGCCCGTTACCGGCAGGAGCATCCCGAATCCGCCGCCGCGCATCTGCATGCGGCGCCGTCCATCAAGCCGAAAATCTACGGTATCTCGCTTGAGCGCAGTGTGCTACGCGAACGAATCCGCCGCCGCCTCATTGCCCGCATCGATGCCGGTATGATAGAAGAAACCGAACAAATACATGCGCAGGGCTATTCATGGGAGCGGCTCGAAAGCCTCGGACTGGAATATCGCTTTACCGCGCAGTATCTACAGGGAAAAATCGAAAGTAAAGAAGCCTATATCGAGCAGCTCTATCGGGCAATCGGGCAATTTGCAAAGCGGCAGGAAACATGGTTCCGGCGCATGGCACGGAACGGCATCGAAATAGAATGGATTGACGGCAATAAGGCGGCTCAGCTGACAGCAGCGGTTATTTCAGAAATGGGACATTTCTTATAAATCACCAAAAATGAAGGCAGATAATAACAAATTTCTTAAAACAGGTCAATTGACTAAAGCACGGTTATCAGTATAATGATATGGAACTATGATAGATCGTTCTGTTCAAACCATATTGCAGCCCGCTCTTGTCTTTCTTAAGCAAGGAGACCTTGAGCAAGCGCATATCAGTCTTGGACGGCTGCTTGAACAGGACTTAGAAAACCCTCAAGTGATGTACACACTAAAAGGGGTTAGTTTCTGGCTTGATCGGGTGCGTTATTCACAAGCATTAGCCGATGATTTCTTGCGTGGTGAGTATATTATTTCTCAATGGAAACCCTTTCTCGATTACATAAAGGATAAGGGAGACTTTAACGAGCCGATTATCTATGCGCTCAAGTGCAGTGTGTTTACAATTGCGTTACGGTTGTACCGCTCGCTCCTAAACGGAACTGAACCGGTACATAATACGGCAGAAATATATCGGAAAACAGGACTTTGTTATAAAGCCCTTGGAGATTATGAAACGGCGATCAGCTGTTTACGATATGCAGCCGATCTGAACACCAATTCATCAGCTATTCCGGCGGAACTTGCTGATGCTTATGCTTTAAGCGGCGAAGTACGGCTTGCGAAGATTTTTTTCCGGGAAGCACTCTTTAAAAATGCTTCAGAAATAGAGTTATGCTTTCTTGAATCTGAAATTATCAACGCGCTCGTTACTAAAGTCGCAACCATTGGTTTTACAGGAGAGGAGTTGTTGGAATGGCTTCCTGTTTACGGTACGCTTGATGGCGTACTCAATGTAAAACGTGAACTGAAAGCCTTGGAACTGGGGAAGCTGAAGCAGTCTATCTATATGCTTGAAAATGAGCTGAGGCAGAAAGACGTAAAAAACAAAAAACTTCTAGTCCCTCGTTTAATTAATTACTATTTTTGGCTTATAGACCATTATATGAATGGCACTGTCGAAAAGACCAAAATAGATGAGATTCTTCTAAGAATTAAACTGCTCGACGAGAAAATCTATGACCGCTATATACGGTAATGACACAGTGAGGTGAATATGTCAGATGTATTAGAAAAGAATGTCCGCGATATATTTAATGAGGAAAAATGGACACGTGCTGCCATTACAAATTATTCCATTAACAATTTTAAAGAACTTGACACGCTGATTGAAGACGCAAAACGAAATCATCATTTGGATGAACTAAAAGAACTATCCGATGAGCATCTCTCTCATAACAAAACAAGTATTACAGCATTGTATATTTCGAGTATTATTGCACTTTCCAAGCAGTTGCTCGATGACTCTTCGCTCATAACGCTGGTAACCATTTTTATCGACAACCATCGGATGCAGATCGTTGAATACCTTTGCCGGCGGGTACTTGAATTTGGGGACTCAAAATTTGCGCTTCGAACGTTGGCAAACTGCTACAAAGAATCCGGCAATGAAGATATCTATGATATTTGGGAGCGGCTTGTCCGTATCGACTATGAAGAAGCGGATATTCCGAAACAACTTGCCGAGCGGTATCAGCAAATGGGCGATACGGAAAAAGCCGTTGAATATTATAAAAAAGCCCTGTACCGCTATATCAACCGGCATTCATACACTGCCGTAAAAGAAGTATGGGCACGTTTGGTGGAGTTGGTACCGCAAGAAATCGACTTTTTCTATCATGTACAACGGAAAATAGCGGATCATCTCGGTGCGGAACGGGGCGCTGCGCTCATGCAGGATTTGTATGATTATTATAAAAAAGAAAAAGATTGGAATACCGCTATCGATATTTTAAAACTGGTGCTCACCAGCGACGATAAAGATAACTGGGCTCGAAAGGAAATTGTCGAATGCTTTAGAGAAAAATATGCATCGCACAGTCAGCTTGAAGAATATATAAAAGTGTCAAATCTAACACAGAGTTGGCGGAATGTTTTTGAAGCTATCGATGATTTTGAAAAGCATATTTCTTTTGATGAAGGCTGTTTTGTATTCCACCGGACATGGGGTGTCGGACGTATTGCAAAAGTTAATAACGATGAATTGGTTATAGACTTTGCAAAGAAGCGCGGACACACAATGAGCCTTAAAATGGGCATCACCGCTCTTCAAACACTGGATAAAGATCATATCTGGGTATTAAAATCGATTATGAAGCGCAATGAACTCGCTGCGAAGGTGAAAACAAATCCCGAATGGGCGCTAAAGACCATTATCCGCAGTTTTGATAACAACTGTGATTTTAAGCGGATTAAGCATGAGCTGGTTCCCTCGCTGCTAACCGACAAAGAATGGACAACGTGGAGCACCAAGGCACGAAAAGTCGTTAAAGAAAATCCCGAATTCGGTATAAATCCTACCAATATCGATTTCTACACTGTACACACTCGTCCGATTTCGCTTGAAGAAAAGCTTTCGAACGAATTTAAAGCGCAGAAAAACTTCTTTGAGCGGGTTGAAATCATCTTTAATGTTATGGAAAGCGGTGATACGGACTCAGACAGCTTTCAGGATATGATCAATTACTTTGATGCCTTCCTCAAAGCCTTTAGTCAAGTGAATGAACAAGTGATTGCAGCCTATTTAGTTATGTCAAAACTCACTGCAGCGCTGCCGCACCTGAGCGTAACACAACATCATAATTTCGCGGAATTATTCGCGCAGATAGAGAACCCTGCTGCCATATATCGCGGCATAGAAAATAAAGAACTCCGAAGTGCATATCTCCGCAACATCAAGAACCTTGTTCCGGATTGGAGCGATCAATATGTCCGCCTATTTCCCGTGGTACTTTCTGCAGAAGTACTCAATCCGCTCCTTGAAGA
Organism: Treponema sp. OMZ 805; assembly: GCF_050937395.1. Lineage (NCBI taxonomy): Bacteria > Pseudomonadati > Spirochaetota > Spirochaetia > Treponematales > Treponemataceae > Treponema > Treponema sp. OMZ 805. Next base: position 54,843 of record NZ_JACCLP010000014.1, read on the forward strand.
ATACCCCGAAAAGGTAAAAGAGTTGGTTCTGACGTGCTTCAAAGACTATAAAGAATACCGTGAAGCGGTTATTTGGTTCTTCAAAAATGCTCAGGAAGAACAATGGTTTAAAGACTTGAATATCGACTATGAACACGAGATTATTGTTCTTATTCACATCCTCGACATAACGTATCGGGAGATTGCAAGCCGACGGAATACAACTGAAAATCGGAAAATCAACAAGCAGGTACATACGATTCTCTTTGGTAAAGATGCCTTGCTCGAAAACTTTATCCTCGACCACGATGAAGATGCCGTTACAAGACTCTATACACTCGTCAGCGATATTAAGGACTTGGATCCGCCGATTAAAATGCAGCTGCGTAACCGTATCCTTGAAAAATACAAGAACTTTAAGTTCTTCGACGAAGTGGAAAAAACGGTTACGGGACGCGGTTTAATCGTAACATCCAAAATGCTTGAGGAAAAGAAAAAAGAACTCCAGCGGCTTATTGAAGTTGAAATACCGCGTAACTCGAAAGAAGTCGGGTTTGCACTCTCCTTGGGCGACTTGCGTGAAAACTCCGAATACAAGGCTGCAAAAGAGGAGCAGAATAGACTTAACAATACGGTAAGCCGCTTGCAGGAAGAGCTTGAACGTGCTCAAGTGTTTGATCCTACAACCATTACCACAACACGGGTCGGTTTCGGCACCATTGTTGTATTGGAGAAACCCGGCAACAGCGAAAAAGAGACCTATACCATCCTCGGTCCGTGGGAGTCGGATCCTGAAAACGGCGTAATCTCATATATGTCGCCGCTCGGTACGAACCTGTTAAACCACAAGGTAGGGGAAACACTTTCGTTTACAGTAAATGAAGAAGAAAAGACATACAAAATCCTTGATATTTCTGCGGCAGCTAATTGATATGAAAGGACATCTTAAAACTAACCACATTTTTAAAGATGTCCGATAATAAACCTGTTCGATAACTGCGTTTTCGAACAGGTTTAATATAAAAAGAGCCTCTGCAAAAATTGGAAATGCCCGTGTTTGGAGGCGTTCTTTTTAGATAACTGTAAAGGGGAGTAATAATGAAAAAAATAAGGATTTTTGCCGTTGCAGCGATCTTCTGTTTAATTGCATTTACATTGAGTGCTCAGACAACTCGACAAGAGACTGCTGATGTAATCGTCCTTATGGATACTTCCGGTACCGTGTTACCCTATTACGAGGTTATCAATAAGCGTGTACTACAATCCATCATTTCAAAATTTGTACGCATAGGGGACTCCTTTCATCTTATCTCATTTAATGCGGTTCCCCAGTATGAAATGTCACAGAAAATCAATACCGAAGCGGATTTATCCCGTGTAGTTTCCCGTTTTATGCTTCTATATCAGCTTGGTCAAAGCGCCGATTTTTTATCCGGTATCAATTTTGCCGGTCAATATATGACGCAACTACCATCTCAGCAGGAAAAGATCCTTATTGTTATTTCGGACGGTATTTTTAATCCGCCCGCATCAAGCCCGTACCGGAATTATACCGGTGAACAGGTAAAGACTGAATTAGCAAAAGTTTCCGCTTCCATCCGTGCAAAAGGCTGGAAGGTATACTATGTAAAACTCCCCTTCCCTTCCGATGCGGTTATTAAGGACTTGGACGGAGCCTTTTATGCAGGTAAGCTGGATGCGGCAGGTTCGCTTGATCAATCAGGCGTCGATAGTGCAGTAGCTTCTTCGGGTACGGCGTCGAGCAGTACAGGTAATGCTTCGAGCGGGCAGAAAGGATACGCATCCGATACCGGCACGAATGCACAAAATAGAGCGTCAACAGGAACCGCAGGACAGCCTGCCGGTTCAAGCACAGGGCAAGGGATAACCGATTTTGCACCAGCGGGTTCCAATACCGGTGATACCATCGCTCAAAACCGAGCGGGTACACCGGATAGTTCAAGTACGGCAGGGAAAACGGCTGAAAATGCTGACGTATCGGCAAACGGTGGACAGGACAGCAGCACAGGCGCCGATTCTTCCGGACAAGGGCTGAAAGAGTACACCGATGTTTCTCAAGCCTTTACGGAAAACCTCGGTATTGAGCCGAGCAACTTGCCGGACGAAGGCGGAGTAGAATTCAACGATACGACGTTTCCTCTTCCGCACATTATCTTTCCCGAACGTATAGAAACTTCCGGTAATACTGCCGCACTGCCGCTCACTATTATCAATGAAGTGGCAGAGTCCGTTGAAATACAATTGCAAAGCGTTTCTTTGACAGCCGACAGTGAAAGCCAAAAGCAACAACTGGAAAATATCATTGTTCGTATTCCCCCTGAAGGAAAAAGCGAACTTACCATACGGATTACGCTACCCAACAGCTTACGTAAAGAAGGCCAACACCGTACCGATGTACGGCTTGACCTTACACAGCAAGATAAAACATTTTCCCAAGCGGCAGCCGTAATGCTCACCGTTAAACCGACATTCGTTCAATCACTGCTGCAGGGCAATCTTCTATGGATATTGATCGCTGCGCTGGTATTTACCCTTATTCTGCTGTTAATTATCTTTATGCTTCGCCGCAGGGCTTCCGAACCGGTTAAATACGCCGCGCGGATGGTCGGACAACAGTCCGATTCAAGACAGCAAAGCAACACTGCTCGGCAAACCGATTTTAATAGAAACCGGCAAGAAGCGCTTACAGCTTCCCAAACAAAATATTATCCCGAACAGCTGGGAAACAAAGCCGATCCGCGCGACACCCTGAATACCTTCGGTTCCCAAACAGCTGCCGCCGCCTCGGCAGCCCAGAGTGAAACGGCAGCTCAATTTGATCACCTTGCACAAGAACGATCCCGTGCCGCCGAAGGACGTTTTGCTCTGTTAAACAGCGCAGAGAGCCATCTCAACCGCCGACCGGGGTTGAATCACGGCTATTATAGCGGTCGCGTTAGTACAAAGCCTTCGCAGTCGGGCATGACGGAGCTATTCGTCTATAACCAAACCACACTAATTGGAAAACGGAATATTCACGTGATGAAACAGGGAACTCGCCTGAGTATCGGCGGCAGCAAGAGTGATGATTTTTTAATCTTCCTTGTACCCTTCCCTGCCAATCTCGCACAGGTACAGTATGATGGAAACGATTACCGTGTTTCGATTTTAAAACCGGAATACTTCCCCTACGAAGCATCGAATACGATCTATCCCTGCATCGGACGGGATATAACAGCTGTGTCTAAGAAAGGCTATCATGTTACGTTCACGTTTAGAGGCTATGAAGACCCGATGATTAGATTAAATACGCTTCTTACGTCGATCAACTACACTGAGGAGCGCTAAAAAGCGGGGCGCATAGCCCTGCATCAGGTCTATAGCCATACAACAGCACAGAACAAGCCGGATACAGCTTGTCGTATTTAGAGTAACCTATATCTGTTTCTAAAATGATGTCTGAAAGAATTGTCCATCCCTTTCCGCCGGTGTATAGCTCCGAATCGCGTATTCTTATTTTAGGTTCTTTTCCCTCCGCCGCATCCCGTGCGCAGGAATTCTACTATGGTCATCCGCGGAACAGATTTTGGCCGCTTCTTGCCGCTTTACTGGGCGTGGCGGAACCACCACATTCGATAGAAGAAAAAAGAGAGATGCTGTTGCAGCATCATATTGCGCTGTACGATGCCGTTACCGCCTGTACAATTACCGGATCTGCCGATGCAAGTATACAGTCCATCATACCGGCGGATTTAAGCAGTATTTTCCAAGAAGCACCGATCCAAGCAGTCTTTGCAAACGGTACGAAAGCGTACGAAGTATGTATCAAACACATTGGAATTTCGGCTATTAAGCTCCCGTCTACAAGCCCTGCAAATGCACGGTTCAGCTTTGCAGAGCTTTTAGCCGCATGGAAACAAATACTGCCGGAAGCAGGGCGAATACATTAGGTCGTTTTTTAACACTTCTGCACCGCCACGGCACGAATGCCCTATCAACAGAGATAACACATTCGCAAAATTACCAGCCTATATTATTCTGCTTACTCGGTTCCAAGGTTGTCTACGCTGTAATCGTACACCGTCCAAATGTCATCGCGGGAGGCAAGGTTATAGGTAAAGCGCTTCTTTTCGCGAAAGCTGGTGTAATCGAACCATTCGATAACCGTAACCTCCGCTTCAGTCGTGCTGTAAGTTGTCCGCTCAACAGTAAACTCTACCGGAATCATTGCGATGTCTTTATCGGTACGCGACTGCATAAGATCGTGCTTATAAGTGTCGATCATACTGATACGTCCAGCTTCTGCTTCCGCTTTATATCTGCGGCTCCGTATCGGATCGCGGGCAATCATGCGTTCAATATCAAGATATAGGAAGAATTGATCCCACTGCGATTTTTGGCGGGCAGTCAGCATATAGCTGATAACCTTGTCGGGGGAGATCGGCTGAGGCTGAAGCACTTCCCGTGAAACAGAGGCGATCGGAACTGCTCCAAGGGCAGCAGCCGAAGGAGAAGGCTTTATTTCAAGTCCGAGCCTATTGGAAGATACATGAGCTTCGGAGGTATCGCTTAAACGTTTTAATTCGGGATAAAAATCGGCAGAGAGCATATATGCGCCCGGACTTTCAATCGTAATATAATCTTTTACATTCTCAACAAAGGCATACGTTTCCCCGGTCTCTATCGTAATTTCTCGGAAATAAATCTGCTGATTGGTATTCCGTTTCCGAATCCACGGCTCAGTATGGGCAAGGCTTTTGTTTTTGGTATTTAATACCGAAAAATCAATGCTAAACATACGATCATTTGCCAGTTTAAACCGCAACGGTTTGCTCCCTTTATTGGTAATGGAAACCTTTACAAAAATAGGTTCCGTTCCATCGTTTCCGGGATAATATACGCGACGATCGTAAAATCGGATTGCAACATCCGCATCAAAAGATTTGCTTTCAGTGTCCGTTTCGGCGGCAAAACACCATACTCCGAATAAAACGGCGGCGACTACTATTGAGACTATTTTCTTTGCTGACATATTCCTCTTCCTTAACGGCATTGCATATCTACGATGCCCTCTTACGCTTATATCGGCAGTTTAATCCATTCTCTTTATGTCGAATTGACGTACCGCATTGCATATTTTACGATTTTATGGCATATACCGATTATGACTTCAATTATTTCATGGAACGTAAATGGCATTCGCGCCGCACAAAAAAAAGGTTTTTTGGAATGGCTTTATACCGAAAATCCTGACATACTGTGTTTACAGGAAACAAAAGCTCGTAAAGAGCAGCTGACTTCGGAACTGATCAACCCTGTTTGGAAAGAGGGAGTTTATAAAACATACTGGCAGGCAGCCAAAAAACCGGGCTATTCGGGAACTGCCGTATTCTGCAAAAAAGAACCGCTCAATATCCGTACGATGAACATTTCTGCTTTTGACGATGAAGGACGAGTGCTTGTAGCCGATTTCGAAACGGTATCGGTTATTTCCGCCTATTTTCCCAATTCTCAAGAAGGAGGAGCGCGGCTCGGCTATAAGCTCGACTTCTGCGCCGCAATGCTTGAGTTTTGTAATGCACTGAAAAAGGAAGGGCGGCATATTGTACTGTGCGGAGACTACAATATCGCTCATACCCCTATAGATCTTGCCAACCCAAAGGCAAACGAGCAAAACCCCGGTTATCTGCCCGAAGAGCGGGCATGGATGGATACCTTTACGCAGGCGGGATATACCGATACCTTCCGACATTTTTGCGCGGAACCTCACCAATATACGTGGTGGAGCTATCGTTTCCACGCCCGCGAGAAAAATATCGGATGGAGAATAGACTATCACTGTGTAGACAACGCCTTTTTACCGAACATCTGCGAATCATCAATTAAAGCGGATGTACTCGGTTCCGACCATTGCCCTATTAAGTTGGTGTATAAAGAATAAATCGCTCGTTTTGGGGAAAGCTTTCCGTATAAACCACTGTAACCATACCTTGACATTTTTTGTGTCATTATTATGATACAACACATGAAAATTTTATTAACTTTTTTTTATCTGAGTGCCGCTACTCTTCTATTCGGTGGTGAAAGCACTGTGTTATATCGCCAAATAGTCAATGTTAAGGCTCTTTCCAACGGTGCAGAAAAAACAATCTATAGCACCATAGACAAAGAAACAGCTGAAAACCGAGTAATGCTGATTGTAACCGCCCTTCCGTCAGGGGACATTGAAATACGATCCGATAAGTTCAAACTGGGAAAAATGCCGTTCTCTTCATTTTTTCAATTTATTATTCCTCATGAGGAAATAATACAAAATGCAGACGGCGCATACATTATTGACGGTCTTACCGGAATTTATAAGGTTGCGATGTCAAAACCTCAGGCATTCTTGACGGGAACACTCAGTCACGAATACTGTGACCTTACCTTGGCGGTAGACGGTATGGGGAAAAAGCTCTCCATGCAACTCTCTTCCGTAAGGGGCCAAGCGTTCGATAATTCCGATAATGGCAATAAAGAAGACAAAATCTCACAAAATGAGGAGAATACATCCGATTCTTCTACTGCTCAGAACTAATAGCCGCTACTCCTTCCGGTGCCTTTTTTTTCGTCGGGTCGGAAGCGGTTTTTATTTTAAAAATAAATACATAATATTTTATGCATATCAGCAATATGATGATAATACGAGCATAGATATTATTTGAAAAATAAAACCCTGCAATCAGCATTGAAGAAGCGAAGCTTAAAATAACTATTTTGCTTTTGAGCGTCATCGAGCGGGTTTCATTAAATCTTTGAACATGATTTCGATAGAGCTTAGTAGAAAGCAGCCATTGATGCAGACGCTCTGAACCTTTTGCAAAACAAAAGACCGACACAATTACAAAGGGGGTCGTCGGCAAAATAGGCAAAGCCACACCAAGTACACCGAGTCCTAAAAAAAGGAAACCGGCTATAATCCAAATATATTTCATAGTATCTCCCTACATCCTAAATTCTTCACCGAGATAGACCTTTCGTGCAATCTCGGATTCCAAAATGATATCACGCGATCCTTGTTCGACAATTTCGCCCTTATTGATAATATAAGCGCGATCGGTAATTTCCAAGGTATCGCGGACATTGTGATCGGTAATAAGCACTCCGATATTTTGACGGGCAAGCAGTCTGATAATCAGCTTAATGTCGTGTACGGCAATCGGATCAATACCGGCAAAGGGTTCGTCGAGCAATAAAAACTTCGGCTCGATAGCTAGCGCCCGTGCAATTTCGGTACGTCGCCGCTCTCCTCCCGACAAGGTGTAGGCAGGTTGTTTCCGATTGGCAGTGATTCCGAATTCTTCTAATAACGAATCAAGTTTTTGCTTCCGTTCCGCACGGCTTAAATCTTTTCGTGTTTCCAAAATAGCATCGATATTTTGCTCGACGGAAAGTTTACGGAATACCGAAGCTTCCTGCGGCAAATACGATATACCGATACGGGCGCGCTTATACATCGGAAGATCGGTAATGCACCGGTCATCAAGGTAAATACCGCCGGAATTCGGCGTATAAAAACCGACAATCATATAAAAACTCGTCGTTTTTCCCGCGCCATTCGGACCGAGCAATCCGACAACTTCTCCCTGCGCCATAGAAAAACTAACATCACGAACAGCTCGTTTTTTACGAAATGATTTGTTCAAACCTTCCGCGCGCAAGATACTTTTAGAAATGCCGGAATTCACAGAATACTGAAAGTCACTCATGGCGTTTTTGTTTCTTCCTTTGCAGCAATATCTCCCTCTGGAGGAGTTTCCGTTTTTTTTGTTTCTTTTTTTTCTTCTTTTTCTTCGGTAACCGAACCGCTCACCTTGCCCTCAAGCTTAATATCCTCAGTATCAAGATTGACTGAAATCCGAGCAGCCTTAAATTCATCTTTGCCCTTTTTAACCGTAGGCTTTCCTGTTAATTCAAGCATAGAGGTGTTCCTGTTATAAACGGCAAAAAGCGAATCACAGGCAATATCCTTACTCTTTAATTTTACAGCCATTTGTAAAAGGATAATTTCGGTTTTTTGATTATATTCGATACGTTCGGCGGCTGTTTCAACCTTATTTTTGGTATCCTCGACCTTTGCTTGCCCCATAAACTCAGCAACTTCCGTTTCCCGATCATAAGAGAGTGATGCGGCTGAAAACGTAAAGCCTTTTTCGGCATCTTCGCCCGTTACACTCCCGCTCGCTTTGATATACCGGTAATCTTTACCGTAGAGCTCAATACGCTCACCGTAAATATTGAGGGAATCTACGCTGACTTTTGCATTACCGGTCAGCGAGGTTGCGTTTTTCCCTTTTTCGCCGGATCCCTGCATTTTATCGGCAGAGAAGGTAATTTTCACCGGCGCTGCCGACAAAAATGAAACAATCAAGAAGAAATAGACAAAAGCGCACAGCAACGGTCGGAATCTATGCATAGCGAAGCGATGAGGAATGATATACACCGTACTTATCAATAATTCGGCTATACTTTTTTAATGTGAGCCGGTTACCGAATAGCCTGCATCGGTTACGGCAGCTTTGAGCGCATCGATTGTTACGGTATCGGGATAGGTAACAGAGGCAGTCTTTGTTTCCAAATCGACTTTTGCCGATACCCCTTCGATAGCGTTCAATGCTTTTTCAACCCGAGCAGAGCAATGCCCGCACGACATCCCTTCAATGGTTAACGTAATATTTTTCATATTGGTATTCTCCTTATGAGTTATATTTTCCTGTTTCATCGGCAATTCAGATTCCGTTTTAGCTTCCGGTTCGGCTACAGAGCAGATGAAGCTATCGGTTCGTACACTGCACACAGTAGGCTTTGCATCATCAAGCTTTTCACCGACAGAAGCAACACAGCAGTATTGCATATTGCCGACATCCTGCGCAATGTATTTCGGACGGAATCTGTTCAACCGTAATGCATTGGTAACTACCGTCACCGAACTGAAGCTCATTGCGGCGGCGGCGAACATGGGACTCAGCTTGAGTCCGAACAGAGTATAAAAGAGACCTGCCGCAAGCGGAATACACAGCGAATTGTAAAAGAGCGCCCAGAACAGGTTTTGCTTAATGGTACGCATAACAGCCTTGCTGAGCTGAATTGCAGTAACCGCCGTTTCGAGGCTGTTATTCATCAGAACGATATCCGCGCTTTCGATAGCGATATCCGTGCCGCCGCCGATTGCGATACCGACATCCGCAGCAGTCAGTGCAGGCGCGTCGTTAATACCGTCGCCGATAAAAGCCGGTGAAAACCCTTTCGAGCGATAATATTCGACTTTTGCTTTTTTGTCCTGCGGCAACAGTTCCGCTACGACATCTCCGATACCGACAATCTTTTGAATAGCCTCTGCCGTCCGTTGATTATCCCCTGTGAGCATAACGGTATGGATGCCCATTTCGTGGAAATCGTGAATGGCTCGAATACTGCCTTGCTTCACCGGATCGGCGACGGCGATGAGTCCGACACATTCATTCCCTATTGTAACCAGCAACGGAGAAGCGCCTTTTTCGGCAGCTTCCGTAAGCCTCGCCTGAATCGCTTCCGATACCGGAATGCCTAATTCGCTGCAGAGCTTCATATTTCCGGCGCCGATTCTTACATTTCTGATCGATGAGATTCCGTTAAGTTCATCGACTATAGCAGTGCCGTAAATTCCTTTTCCATGCACTGCCACAAAACCGCTCACTTTAAACGGCGACAGTTTTTTTTCTTCTGCAGCTTTGATAATTGCATGAGCAAGCGGATGTTCGGATAAATGTTCAAGACTATAGGCAATCCACAAAATATCATTGTCGGTGTACTGGTCGGAAAACACTTCAATGTGCTGCAATGTCGGCTTTCCTTCCGTAATGGTTCCCGTCTTATCGAGCAGAACAGCAGTAACGCGATGAGCAAGCTCCAGCCCTTCCGCTGAACGGATGAGAATACCGAGCTGCGCGCCCTTACCGGTACCCGCCATAATCGCAGTCGGCGTTGCAAGTCCGAGTGCACAGGGACAGGAAATAACCAGCACGGAAATAGCGGTCGAAAGAGCGAACTCAAAAGAAGCGCCTGCGATAAGCCAGCCGATAAAGGCTGTAAGTGAAATCAGCATAACAATCGGTACAAAGTAACCGCTGATCACATCAGCAAGCTTTGCAACCGGCGCCTTTGACGAGGCGGCTTCTTCGACGAGCGCAATAATCCTCGCCAAAGTTGTATCATTTCCTACTTTATCGGCACGGAAGATAAAGCTGCCCGATATATTATGCGAGGCGCTAATCACCGAATCCCCAACCGTTTTTTCAACCGGCATACTTTCCCCGGTAACAGCCGATTCGTCAAGCGATGTACTTCCGTCTATTATAGTGCCGTCAACGGGCAGCGTTTGTCCCGGGCGGATAACGATTGCGTCGCCAACCGCAATATTTTCTACCGGAATTTCAATTTCGATCCCATTCCGTAATACTTGCGCTGTTCGGGGTCGAAGCTGAATCAATTTTTCCAGCGCTTCTGAAGTTTTCTTTTTTGCCCGTGCCTCTAAAAATTTTCCCAAAGAAATCAGCGTTAAAATCATCGCCGAGGATTCAAAATAGAGATCCTTCATATAGAGCTGCACAACATCTAATTGCCCATGCCCTAAGCCGTATCCGATCCGGTATAGCGCAAAAACTCCGTAGATAACCGCAGCGCCGGAACCGACAGCGATAAGGCTGTTCATATTAGGTGCACGGTGGAATAGACTTGTAAGCCCGTTGGTAAAAAAGCGGCGATTTAATACCAGAACCGGCAGCGTGAGCAGAAATTGTGTAAAGACAAAGATGAGGGCATTTTCAGTTCCTGCAAAAAAAGACGGAAGCGGCAACCTGAGCATCCGCCCCATCGACACATACATCAACGGAATCAGAAAGAAAAGCGAAAAGACAAATTGTTTTTTTTCGGCATCGGCGATTTCCGAATCAGCCTGTGGAGCAGACGGACGCGCCGTATTGTCTTCGGCAAGCGGGAAGGCTCCGTAGCCGATTTTTTCTATGGTTTGTATAATGGTATGCGGATTAACGGTATCGGGATTATACTTGACAGCCATCCGCTTTGTTAGAAGATTTACCTGCGCCGTCTCTACGCCGACAAGACGGCCGACAGCTTTTTCCACATTTGCGGAGCAGGCGGCACAGCTCATACCGGTAACGGTAAAATAGTGCGTTTGCATACCGCTAGTATAGTAGAATACGGTGGTAAAGGCAATGCTTATTCTTGACCTTGTTCTTACCCTCGTGGTACACTTTTTTCAATCAGGAAACAACTAAAAGGAGATCTATGTATGAAAAAACTGAAGCTAAAGAGTTTATTAGTATTCCGTTATGCAACACCGGTAGTGACAGCTCTTGTCATGTTGTTTACGTTGCACGGCTGTTTTTTGTTTGACGGAATGATCGTACCGTCAGAACCGGTTCCTGAAAGATCTCTTTCCGTAGGTGATAGAGTGGGCAACAAAACGATCGTGTGGGAAAATACAGGTAGAGGATCGTGGCGATTTCTTGCAATGGGAACCCCTTCCGAGCCGATGCCGTGGGATTTGAACAGCTCACGTCATATAAGCACAAAGAACATAGGCTCAAATATGGGAGACGGAAAAGAAAACAGCATTTTCTTAAAACGCGAATTTGAATCGAACGATTCTAAACTGCATACTGCAAAAAATTCTGCAGTTATATACTGTATTGAGCGGGGTGGTTGGCTCCCCTCACGAGATGAGGCTGAAAAAATAGCTCAATTTACCAGCAAAGATTTTTGGACATCTCACTGTGAGGCAAGTAGCAAGGCCTTTTATTATAGCCCCCTTCAGAAAGGATTGCAATCAAAATGGCGGAACGATCGCGAGCAGGTTGTTGCGATCCCTGTATATTACCTTGATGCACAGGGGAATATAACGGAACCGTAAACAAAGGCAACCGCATCTTTCGATACGGTTGCCTTTTAATTTTTTTCACCTCGTTATCAGCTGTGCTGATGAGGTATTTCTAAAAACCAATCAGTTTTTTAAAATACTCTACAGTAAATACGCGTACTGCGTCTTTACCGCATTGATAATCTGCAAGAGTTCTTTGGGAAGAGCGGTTTCCGTTGCAAGCGTGATGTCGCGGACTTCTCCGGAGAGCCGCACTCTGCATCGGCTGTGCGCATCATCAAGATAGAGGAAGCCTTCATTTGTGCTGTCAAGGAAATCTTTTTCCGAGTGGAACAGCGTGAATTTATCTTTGTACGGGGCGCTCTCGTAGGGGCAGAATGTCGCGCAGTTGCCGCACTCGTTACACATACCGTCCACGTGAATAATCTGCTTCATACGCATACCGGGTACCGTGAGCGCAAGGTTCGCACGGTTCGGGCACACATCGACGCAAGATTCGCAAACAGTCGAGCATTCCAAACAGCGGACACTTTCTTTTGCAACGCCGTCGGAGGCGGCAAGGTTCATCGGCATTAAAATTGCCCGCTTTGAATACGCCGATGCGGTAACGGGGTTGTAGTTCAGCGATGTAAACTGAGCCGTCCACGCCTGCGCCTTTACCGAGTCGATAATCGCCTTTGCCGCTTTGGTTGCATTGGCAATAGCTTGTACAACCGTGGCAGGCCCTGCGGCGCAATCCCCGATGACATATACATTTTTCACATTCGTTTCAAACGTAGCGGGATTGTATTGCGCTCTTCCTTTTCCGTCCAGCGCAATGCCGGATTCCGCAAAGAGATCGGTGTCGATTTTTTCACCGATAGATGCGATTACGGTGTCGGCGGGGATGTCTACAAACTCGCCCGACGGTACCGGTTTTTGCCGACCGTCTGCGCCCCGTTCACCGAGCTTCATCTTTTCGCAGCGCAAAATTCCGTTTTCATATGAAACAGGCGCAAGCAGTTCTTTAAATTCAACCCCGTCTTCCAAGGCGAGTTCCAATTCTTCCGCATCGGCAGGCATAAACTGCTTGGTTCTGCGGTATACGATAAAGGAATGTTCAACACCCTTCGTGCGCTTTGCAACGCGGGCTGCATCCATCGCGGTGTTTCCCGCACCGAGGATCACGACGTTTTTCCCCAGCTTGAGCGTTTCGGGCGCTTGCTTCGCCTGCTCAAGGAATTCGATAACATTTGCCGCCGCGCCTTTTTCTAACAGTAGCGCACTCTGCTTCCACGCGCCGATAGCAAACACAACATGGGTAAAACCCTGTTTTTTCAGCCCTTCAACGGAACGCTGTTCGCTGTTATATATGAAGGAAGCGCCGAAGGAGGAGGCCAGTTCAACATCCTGCCCGATCGACGCGGCAGGGATTCTGAACTCAGGGATGACGTACTGAACGATACCGCCGGCGCGCGCTTTCTTTTCAAACACGGTAACGTCCGCTCCGTCGCGGGTTAAGAAATAGGCGGCTGCAAGACCGGCAGGACCGGCTCCGATAACGGCAACCTTTGCTCCGTTTTTCTGCGCCGGTTTTTGCGCCTTTATGTTTTGTTTCAAAGTTTCGATGGCATGGCGCGCCGCTTCGAGTTTAACGGCACGGATATGCACATGATCTTCATAGAAATTGCGCGTACAGCCGGTCATACAGCGGTGATTACAGATCGTACCGGTGATGAACGGCAGAGGGTTTTTATCAGTGATAACACGGAGCGCTTCTTCGTATTTTTGCTCGCCGGTCAGTCTGATATAGGCAGGGATATCCTGATTGATAGGACAGCCGGAAATACAGGGAGCGGCAAAGCAGTCGGCAAGCGGCACCTTTGCAGGAATCTTGAGGAACGCTTCGGGCTTAACCGATTTGCGATTGCGTGGGTTTTCAACGACGGCATTTGAAAGGCGGCGCAGTTTTTCAACATCGATGGAGAAATCCTTGTTAAACGGCTTTGCTGTCAACTCGCCGACCAGCTGCTGACAACGCGCATATCCGCCCGGTTTCAAAATCGTTGTTGCAATCGTAATGGGGCAAATCCCCGTTTCATAAATATCGGCAATATTAAAATAATCCGCACCGCCCGAATAGGAAATACGGAGTTTTCCGTTAAAGACTTCCGAGAGCTTCAGCGCAACGGCGATGGACAGCGGGAACAGCGACCGCCCCGACATATACATTTCCTGTCCGGGCAGCTCCCCGCGGGCAATGTCTACGGGGAAGGTATTGGTAATCTTAACCCCGAACATCAGTCCGCGCTTATCAGACTCCTGCAGCAAACGCTCAAGCATGGGTACCGCATCGCTGAACTGTAAGTCATCTTTAAAGTGATGATCGTCAAACTGAACGTACTCATAGCCCATCTTGTTCATACGGTCGCGGGCAAACTCGTAGCCGAGCAGCGTGGGGTTACACTTGATATAGGTATGGAGATGTTTTTCCGTGATGAGGTACATCGCGATGCGTTCGATTTCGGCAGGCGGACAGCCGTGCAAGGTGGAAAGCGTAATCGAGGTACACACCTGCGTCGGCAAGCTGCGGAGAAATGCTTCCGACACGGATGGGAACAAATCGGTATGGCTTAAAAGGTAGTCGGTACATTCCTTCCACACCGGCGTATTCGAGGCGTTTCGCATTCCTTCGATAAAGGCGTCAACTTTCGGGGTCTTAATCCCTTCAAGATCGTAGCCGACGCTCATGTTAAAGATAAAACCGTCGGGGCTGCCGAGACCGTATTCCTGCGAAATCACTTTAAGCGCAAACCAGGCCTTTACGTATTCGTCAAAAGCCTGCGGTACGCGCAGCTCGGTTGACCATTCGACATTGTAACATTCGTCCGCCGCATTGATACACGGCTTCGCAACCGGCAGGTCTTCTCCGTCTAACTTTTGCACAGTCTTTAGCTCGAAGAACCGGCAGCCCGCAGCATACGCAGCAACGATATTTTGCGCCAACTGTGTGTGTGGCCCCGCAGCCGGCCCGAGCGGATTTTCAAACCGCTGCCCGAATAGCTCCAGATAGCGTTTGGAATCGGCGCGGTACAGTTTTTTAACACCGAAAATCGTCCCCTCGGTTTGATACTCCGTTTTAATCCATTCCATCAAATTCTTGAATGGTATCGGGTTCATTCTATCACTCATACCCTATTTTCTCCCTTGTATCATCATAAATTCGATACAATTGCAGTCCGTATAACTGCTCCGTTTACCTCTAAAAACTTCAGTTTTTAGAGGTTTTCCTTAAGCTTATTTGCGATGTTTTAATTTAAGTTACTGTACTATAAGGACTTAAATTAAAACTCGCCGGGCATATCTAAAAATCTAACCGAGTTTTTAGATATGCCCAGGTATCCGGCAGATGCATACTCTTGTGAATACCGGCATTTTTAATTATGAATTGATAATTCATAATTAAAAATTATCATAGGTTTACAACCTCTTCCACAGGGCAGCGCTGACTTCCCGCGCTTTGGCAAAGACGGCTTCTTCGTCGGCGACGGTAACAACGCGATCCTTCATCAGCACCTTGCCTGCCGCGATAGTGGTTACCACGCTGCGGCCGTTCATACCGAACAGAATGTGGCCGTTCGCGTTACCGGCATGGAGAGGTGTCAGCGGGTTATAGTCGGTAACGATTACGTCCGCATTCGCTCCCGCTTTCAAGACGCCGAGTTCGCCATCAAAGTACCGCGCGGCAATCTTTACATTATTGGTAAACAGCATTTCGGGGATTTCCGTCCATGCGGCGGTGGCATCGCAGGTGTTGTGCTTGTGCAGAATATTTGCAACCTTGTACGATTCGAGCATATCGCTCGTATATCCGTCCGTACCGAGTCCGATCAAAATGCCGCGTTTAAAGATTTCCAACACCGGCGGACAGCCGACTGCATTACCCATATTCGATTCGGGGTTATGTATAACCATCGTATCGGTTTCTTTCAGTAAATCCATTTCCAAGGGATTGATGTGGATACAGTGTACGGCAAAGGTATGTTTACCGAGGATATCAAAATCGTAGAGGCGCTGCACAATCCGCTTTCCGTGTTTTTGTACCGAATCGAATACATCGGACATACCTTCCGCAACATGGATGTGGTACCCTGCTCCCGCCGGAAGCTGAGAAGCGCAGTATTCGAGTGTTTTATCGGACAGCGTGAATGCGGCATGGAGTCCCATCATCGCTGCTTGCTTGGGATTTTTCTTTTTTTGACAGGCGCGGATAAAGTCGGCATTTTCGGCAACCGCTTTTTTCATCTCAGCCTCGCCGTTCCGGTCTGAAACTTCATAACAAAGGTTCACCCGTAAACCGAGTTCTTCGGCGACATCCGCGAGGGTAAAAAGGCTCCCCGTGGTTTCGCCGTAGCTTGCGTGATGGTCAAAAACCGTCGTTACGCCGTTTTTAATACAGTCAATCAGCGTTGTATACGCGCTGTATTTCGTATCCTCTAAAAGAAGGTTATTATCAAGATGCCACCACAGCCCTTCCAAAATATCCAAGAAATTCTTCGGATTGTAATTTTTTAACGCAACGCCGCGGGCAAAAGCGCTATAGATGTGATGATGCGTGTTAATAAAGGCAGGTATGATGCACCGCTTTTTTGCATCGATATATTCCGCTGCGGGGTACTTTGCCCGCAATTCGGCATCGGCGCCGACTTCTTTGATTGAACTTCCCTCAATGCAAACACAGCCGTTTTCGATAAAAGGCTTGTTCGGATCGCGGGTGATAAGCATACCGTTTCCAACTAATAACATAGAATGATCCCTCCACTTTTTATGTTCGGGTAAACGCATCAGATTTATGTTTTTTCATCCCCGCAGAATAAGTGAGTTCGTCCAACCAGAACTGCCAAGGATAGCATCGCTAAAAAATGTACATCCTTGTACATTTTTTAGCTTCGAGTTTTCCTGATGAAAAACTCGATACTGTTTGGAACCACTGACTTCCTGTCAGTACAGCGATGTTTTGTGCACGCACAAAACTCGCTGTCAATTCGCCCAAGGATGGGCGGGGGATAAGTCAGAAACAAGTTTTGTTCCAAAACTTGTCCTCAACCGATGTACATGGACGTACATCGGTTGAGAGGTACACGGATGTACAACAGTTGAAGATGGTTCAAATGGTCTCACTGCCTCAGTTATTCTGCGAATTTTGATATTAGCTATCTAATGCGTTTACCCTTCTTCCAGAATAAACTGCGCGAAATCTTCTTTTTTTTAAATTTCGCGCAGTTTAAGGAAGGCAACCGCTTGAAATAGTTCCGCTACGGTTGCCATGGATACGCAACACAAAGATATTTGCACTATACTTTAGTATCCCATAGAATTGGATAAAACGCAAGGAAAAACTAAAAATATTTTGGAGAGTCTAAATTTTTTTATGATTAATTATGTTTGTTTTTTAGTTTATAGGCAAATAGGTTCAGGATAAGTGCCGCGGAAATATTGCTCTTGACAATTATCTCCCCTATAGAGATAATAATATCTAATATGAAAAACAGTTATTCGTCTCTTTCCATAAGAGCACAATTATTAATTATGTTGACCATTCCCTTTGCAATCATTGTGTTTTTGCTGTCGTTGGTATGGTTTGTCCAAGCAAAACGGATAATCACCGTAAATGCACAGGAAACGCTTATTGCGGAGAAAAATTACTACTTATCGCTTCTTAATACGTTCGTAACGGAGCGGGCAAGGATATTGGAAACAACCGCCCGTGAAGTTGAGCGGCATCTCGACGATCCTCAGGCGATGTATGACGTAGCCTCTAATATCGACAAAAATTTTCATGAAATTTTATTCGATATATACGCAGGGCTTGAAAACGGTGTATATATCGACTCATCCGACTGGCAGCCGCCCGCGGATTTTATTCCCAAAAAACGGCCATGGTATACGGTTGCGATACGAAATAACAAAACCTCATTTACTGATGTTTATATGGACAGTGTGCGGAATATTCCGATGATCACGATGAGTACGCCGCTTGTTCGAAAAGGTGTTACGGTCGGTGTTCTTGCGACGAATATTAAGATTGATAAACTGCAATCGCTGCTGATGGAGCATGATAGCGGCGGAAAAAGTACCGTATTCATTGTTGATCAAACGGGGCATTTTGTCGTACATCCCGACTATTCGTTTAATGACACAGTCGATAGTATCACCGATAAAAGGTATAAGGCCTTTCTTGGCGATATGCAAAACGATACCGATAAGCTCCTCAGAATTAACGTAGGCAAGGAGTATTATCTTTCTATTCCGCACTATGATTCTCTGACAGGTTGGATATTCTGTATCGCCGTATCGGAACAAAGTATTTTCGCTGATATATATACCATGCGGCTTAAAGCATTTTTGTTCGGTACGGTTGTCTTTTTGATATGTGCAATCGCTGTTTTTATTTCGCTTTCGTATGTTGCTTCTATGTTTAGACAGATAAATAAGGCTCTGGAAAATATAGCGGAAGGTGAAGGTGATTTAACCGTCAGTTTGTCTGTCCATACCTCGAAAGAATTTAGCGCTATGTCGTCGTATTTTAACCGGACGATAGAAAAGATAAGAACTTCCATCAGTACGGTAAAAGCGAATACGGATAGTATGAGACAGGTCGGTAGCGAGCTTGCCGGTAACGTAACCCAAACGGCAAGTGCAATTCATGAAATCAATGCAAATATCGTCGGCGTTAAACAGCAATCGTTAACACAAAGTGTAAGTGTTACCGAAACCGCTACAACCGTTGAAGAAATCGTTAAAACAATCAAACAGCTCAATGGTAGTATTGAAGCGCAAGCAGGAAGCGTTGCTCAATCTACCGCTTCGATAGAACAGATGGTCGCAAATATTGCTTCTATCACACAGATATTAAATAAAACTTCCGATTCCATCAAAGACCTTGTAACAGCTACGAACGCCGGTAAAGAAACCATTGTAACATCGAACGGCGTAACGCAAAAACTTGCCGAAGAATCAGGTTCGTTAATGGAAGCGTCCAGCGTTATTCAACATATTGCCTCACAAACAAATTTACTTGCAATGAATGCGGCTATTGAGGCAGCCCATGCAGGAGAGGCGGGGAAAGGCTTTGCCGTCGTTGCCGATGAAATCAGAAAACTTGCTGAAGAATCTTCCGTTCAGGGAAAAACGATAACGGCAACGCTTAAAATGTTAAGCGGTGAAATTGAAACGCTTTCGGATTCTTCTAAAACGGTTGAGGGCAAGTTTAATGCTATTTTCAATTTGGCGGATCAGGTAAAGGACATGAGTAATCGGCTTACCGAAGCAATGCGCGAACAGGAAAAGGGCAGCAAAGAAGTGCTGACTGCTATCAAAAATATCAATATGGTTACAATGGAAGTACAGGCCGGTTCCGAAGAAATGCTCAAAGGCGGAGAAAGCGTTACGCGAGAAATGCACAAACTCGACAACTTAACGCATATTATCACAAATAGTATGAACGAGATGGCTTCCGGTACCGAACAAATCAATAATGCCGTTCATGAAGTGGATGAAATCAGCCAGAAAAATAAGAAAAGTATTGAGATGTTGGCGGAAGAAGTTTCCAAATTCAAAGTTTAAAACCAAGTAGGGGATATCAGGGGCATTACCCATTATTTTTTCTCTTGCATTATCTCATTTTTAGCCCTATAATTATAAATATGCCGAGCCGACACACCGCATATCCACAGTCAAAACCGCCTCTCACCAAAGCACAAAATATACTCTCCGTAAGCCTTTTGCAAATAGACGGTATAGATGCTAGGAGCGCACAAAAAACACCCGCAGGCACGGTAAACAATATACGTCCTTGTACATTGTTTACCTACACGTTTGCAATGCAAACGTGCTACTGCATAGAACCACCGCCGTCCGTGGCGGTTCTGATACGTCGAGGACTGTTTGCAGTAGCGGCATGGACGCCGCTTGTATTAACCAGTAGTGAGTTTCGTCTGTATGCGAAACTCACAGTCAAAACTATACAAGGATGTATAGTTTTGGCGATGCGACAACGCAGATATGCTGCATATTTGCAAAAGGGGCTTGACACGCCTATAACCAACAGCAAAATTTCACAGCTCACAGCTCACAGCTCACAGCTCACAGCTCACAGCTCACAGCTCACAGCTCACAGCTCACAGCTCACAGCTCACAGCTCACAGCTCACAGCTCACAGCTCACAGCTCACAGCTCACAGCTCACAGCTCACAGCGTAAATTATATTATATAAAGTTTTTGTTATTCCGCGCGGCACGTTTTCATTGCCGATGTTGTCTATGAAATGCGCCGCTTTACGTTTCCACTTTGTATTTTTCTGCTGTCTTTTTTTCTGCTACACGGCATTACCGGCGCAGATCGTTACGCTGCAGCAGCCTGTTACTTCACTTTCTGTAAATACCGATGACACTAGTTTAGCTGTATCTGATGCCGCTTCGATTTCAACATATAACACATCCGGCTATACGCTGATATCCAGCATGCACGATGCAGATATTAACCGGAATCTTTTTTACCAAGAACAAAACGGTGAGCTTTTAATCGCCATGACCCATGCAGGAAAATTTATGCTGTACCGCCCATCCTCCGGCGATAAGAAAGTATACGGCAAAACCGAAGAATATATGCTAACCGACTACGGGGATGGAAAAACGATCAGCTGCAATGCTTTCAGCAAAAATACGAATTACAGTGCAGCTGCGTTTACGGACTTTTCAATTCAAATTCATTTTAAATTACGTTTTATACAAGATATGATTACGAGGACGGTAGAAGGGCATCAATCGGAAATATACGGACTCGAATTCAGCAATGATGAAAAATACCTTGCTTCTATTGATAAAGACGGAACAGCCTATATATGGAATTGTTCCAATTACAAGCAAGCAGCGCGTATCGATAATATATATACAAAATCGGAGATACCGGTTTATTTTACGGCTGACAGTTTATCCGTTATCAGTCCGGAAGATAGCACATCTTTAAGAATTTCCGACTTACAGGGACAAAAGGTTACGAGCATCAATACCGGTAAAACAATCCGAGCCCTTCTCCCGTTATCCGAGTCCGATACCGTTGCTGTTTTAAATGATAAAAATGAAATCGTTATCTATAGTATTCGGTTGCAAAAGTCTGTCGGACTTATGCGGCTGCCTGAAACGGAAACATCCGATATCACCGCCTTCGATTTTTGCCATACCGAAAACGCGGCATTTGTAGGCTGTGCAAGCGGTGCGGTATACAAACTGAAACTTGAAGAACAACAAAAATCGGGGGATAAAACACAGGGAAGTGAGTCGCATAGCGCCGCTTCCGGTGATCCTAAGGCGCCGGAAGTACCGCAAAACCAAGACGGTCAAGCGGTTCAAGAAAAGCCTGCACAGAAGTCACAGCCTGCAGCAGAAGAAGAGCCGGAAACGAACAAACCGTTTAAACCTTCGCTTAAAAATGAGAAAAGTCATTTCCTTACTATTTCTACATTTATGGGCTTTTTACAACCGGAAAAGACAAATTTTCGGTTCCTTTTTGGGGCTGATGTTGCATATCGAAATACGCACTTTACCGCACCGGTGTATGTCGGCGTAGGGCTACGTGCTCAGATGGCGCTTCCTAAACGGCCTTTCCCCGTTCAGTATGAAGATTTTAACGGTAAAAGGATTGCGTCTCCGTTTTTATGGATGGGGGAGTTATATATTCCTGTCGGAATAGAAGTAGTGTTAGACCGCCGCGGCTATGCCGTTTTGTTTGAAGAAATTGCGCTTATGGCACGGTTAAGTGCACTTGCCCGCCCGAAAGTTACCGCTTCCAAACCGTTTTTTTCATACGGGGGAAGATTGACAACCGGTATCAGTGTAAAATTTTTTACGTTTGCTGTGGCGTTAAATTATGATTCACTTTGGAAGTTGTTTCCGGAAATCAGTATAGGCGGCAGAATCGATTTTAAAAGCGGTTCTAAGACCAAAGGAGCCGATCTATGATGCAACGGTCTATTTCTCTTGCAGCAGTACTCGGTATTGTTCTCTTTGTTCTGTCTTGTAAAACACCTCAGGATGTGCTCAACGATTACAACAAACATTTTGAAAAAACACCTGCCGTTACGCAAGATATTCTTGACGCCGGTAATGCCCGCCTGATGCTGCAAGAACTCTATAAAGTTGATATTGAGCATACGCTCGTACTGACTGCACCCCTCGGCTGCGAAAGCTATACATGGAGTATTACCGATGTCGGCAAGCAAACGTCACATATAACACAGTCGGGCATACGTCTGAATGTGTATATTCCGGACACTAAATTGCATGCAGCAGTGCTCAAAACAGACGGTCAAAGCCGTATATATGATGTAACACTGACGGTAATGTATAAAGGAAAGGTCTATTCCGATACCGCCGTTTTAGTTTTGTATGCAGCAGACTGAAAGGCAGTCTGATTATGTAAATCTAAGGAAAACCTCTAAAAGCTGAGGTTTTTAGAGATTCCTATATAAGGAAAGAACATCTCGCAAAATAGCATTGTGCTGAGATGTCCTATTTTCAATCTTGATAAGGAGGTTTGTATGAGATTGAAAAACAGATATGTAGCTGTACTGGCAGTTTTAACATTGTTCATTGTTGGATGTTCGCATAATTTAGTCGGACGGATGTCGGGAGACGGCAACGCTGAAAGCACTGTAACTTTTTCCGTTACGGATATACCGCCGAATTATGCTAAAATGATTCAGCAAGCACAAAATCCTGCTTCCCGCAGTATTTATCCGCATAATCCCTACACTCTTGGCACATCGGGGCTTACGTTTATTCTTACCGGAACATCAAATGCAGGAGATTCTTTATCCGAAACCATTACACTTACCGGTAGCGGTCCCTACACCTTTACCAAGCCGCTTGGCGCATACGTATGGGATTTAACTCTGACTACGTATAAAGGCCCTGCCACCGATAACATAAAAGTATTAGTAGGACACTGCACAATAGATTTGACAACAACTAACGGAACAGCAACTTTTAAGATGTCGACCAAAGGTCTTACAACACCGGGAACAGTAAAAATAAGCGGGACGGTAAAAGATCCTGATTCTCTTTGTACCTATTATGAGATGGGAATTTACAATGCATATTCGGGAAAATTGATTACTGAATATACCCCGGTAGGAGCGTCAACCCCCACTACTGTTGATACTGTAAAAACAGAATCGAGCATTACCCATAGCGGTACTCCGGTTACCTTTGATTTCTCGTATGAGAAAAGCCCTGCGGTAACGCTGAATGCCGGCGTTTATGACTATCGTATGGTTTTCTATAAGGGCACACCCGGCAATTATACCATTATCGGTTCATGGGGGGATGTGCTTATTGTAAATCCGGGACATGATCTTGTGGAAAATGTTGGAGAAATCGATCCTCTCAACAAAAAACCGGAACCTCCAAGCAATTTACGGGCATATCTTGTAAATAACAGCGAAGATACGGAGGGTCGGTATTTTTACACAAAACTTACATGGGATAAAGGTAAATACGAAACGAACTATGAGCTGCGGCTTACTCCCTATAGCGGCGATCCTCTTACAGCAGGTACCCCCGTTATTTACGGCTTTAAGTCAACATATACAACGCCGCCTGCTAACTTAGAAGAGTTTGTAACATCAGATATATACCATTCCGGAAACCTCATATATGGGAGCGAAGAATGTACGCTCAAACTTGAACTCGGCAAAGTATATGATGTGGAAATACGCGCGCACAACTATCTGGGAGAAGCCCCTGCAACTCCGACATGGGTAACAAGAGAAACAAGTGGCGGTACAACTCCTCCGAATTGTGTTTTATTTGACGGAACGATGGGTCCGCATATCAGCAGATATCGCATTACCTATAATCTGAACGGAGGGGAACTTATTCTTAACGGTCAGCCGACCAATAAACCTATACAGGGTACATATTCAGAGTATCATTCCTATACGGGAGCTGCGGTATCGTTAATGACGATTGATTCGACTCCTTCTCCTCTTCCTCCTACCGCAACAGGTAATTATCTTACAAGAGGAGCGGTAGCATTCACCGGATGGGGCAAAATTCCAAGTGCTCCGCCATATAATCCGACACCGCTTACAACGTATAACGGATACGAGAATATAATTGCTACAGCATCATACGGACACTCGTTTAACGGCACCGTGGATCTCGAAACATTGACAGAGATGGATGCAGGCAATATTATTTTTGAGCACGGAGGTCCCTCTTTGAATCCGTTGACCCCTGTAATTCCTGATGCAAGTTTTAATGTCGATATTCCTAAAAAAACAGGAAGTGATTACACATGGGTTAAAATTTCGTTTAAAACGCCTGCCATTCCTGCAACGGAAGAGTATAGCAATATGCAGTGCACGCTGTACCTTGGAAACGGCTTATATATTAATAAGCAAGACCTTAGCAGCGATCCTACCGGTAAATTCTGTATCTTTTCAACGCAGGAGCATATTCCGCAAAAAATTACCTTGCAGGTAAAAGCGACAAATAAGGCTCATCAAATTGTTGGAAAAACATTCTATATCAATTTGCACTAATCTAACCCTTTTCCGATAAGGGTACACGGGGAACTGCCGAATGCGGCGGTTCCCCTTTTTTATTCGTGCGGAGGGGTTAATATCCCGATGCTGCCGTGTTGGAGTATATTGATTACATTTCTGCAGAGTTTCCAGCGGCTGTACCGGCGGCGATTCATGCGTTAGATAGTCCTTGATACGGAATAAGGTATACAGCGGAAGGCTCCACACACGGGTAGAGCCAATCACATTACTACCCACATTTTTAAGAGACGTTTTAATCGCTGTCTTAGGTTCGTATCGGGAACAAAACAGCTGGAGGCTTTTTGCTTTGGTATTATCCGCAGACTTTACTTCAATAGGGACGACGGCGCCTGCATAATCGGTTAAGAAATCAAGTTCCGCATCAGCCTTTGTCCGCCAAAAATAACTTTCTATGCCCAGACACTTTAGCTGAGTAAGGCAGTAGTTTTCGGTCAGTGCACCTTTGAAATGTATATAAGCGGAATCTCCTTCAAGAATGGTTTTAAAATGGATGTTCGATTTTTTACGGAGTAATCCGACATCGGCCATATATACCTTAAAATAGGTGTTATCCGCCATTCCCGATAAGGGGAGTTCCGGCGTTGGCGTCATATTCAGTTTATAGGCAATGCCTGCGTTTACCAACCATTCAAGTGCGTCTTCAAGGTCTTTTGAGCGCGCGCTTTTTTTTACGCGGGAAAAAATGAACTTGTTGTTATCCCGCGCTATTTGCGAAGGAATCGCCTCCCAAATAAGCCGTATTTTTGTTGCCGTTTCTGCGGTCGTATGCTTGCCGAAATCTTCCGCATAGCCTTTTAAAATTTGTTCTTGTATTTCTTCTACTTGACGGTAATCATGCGTGTCAATCCACGTTTGCACGGCTTCCGGCATTCCGCCGACGATGTAGTAGTTTTTCAGATATTTTTCCATCGGAACCGTATAAAGTGCAGGCAGCTCACAGTCAAGCTCATATTTTCCGATACCGTCTATATATTTCGACCCGCCGTCTGCAATGACAAATTCTTCAAAACTCATCGGATACATTTCAAGCCGGTCGACCTTACCTACCGGAAACGATATCCCTTCTTTACGCAGCGCGACTCCCAGCAGCGAACCCGCTGCTATAATGTGCAGCTCCGGCTTTTCCTCGTAAAAGTATTTAAGCGTCTGTATTGCCCGCGGACAATCTTGAATCTCATCGAAGATGATCAGTGTTTTTTCGGGGAGAATTTTATGTCCGTACACGGCGGTTCCAAGCTCATCGATGATTCTTTCAACATTAAAATCGAAATCAAAGATTGACTGTAAGCCCATATTTCCATCAAAATTAAAGTATGCCGTTTCTTCAAATGCCCTTTTACCGAATTCACGGATAAGGTACGTTTTACCGCACTGCCGGACACCGGTCATCAGCAGGGGTTTACGGTTTTTCTTATTCTTCCAGTTGATTAGTTGATGTAATATCGTACGTTCCATAAATACGGCGCCTCTCAGTCAAAGATAGCGTTTTTCGACCGAATATTCAATAGATATCTGCGTTTTTCGACTGAATATATGGTACACATATGCGTTTTTCGACCGAATAAATGTATTTTTATTGCATTATTAAACCGAATAAGTGCGGTATATACGAAGACGTTGCAGATGGTCTAGCTGAAGGTAAATCCCTTGCATTTTCCCGTTTTTGCTTCTATAATAATCCCTATGTCGAGCTGTAGAACCGAGTTACCACTGTATAAAAAATCTCTTTCCAAACTGCAGATACTTTTGTCAGGGCAACAGTCTACCGTAAGCCTTTTGAAAAGAGGCGGCGTAGATGCTAGGAGCGCACAAAAAACACCCGCAGGCACGGTAAACAATATACGTCCTTGTACATTGTTTACCTACACGTTTGCAATGCAAACGTG